>CAYVGR010000102.1:0-8426 GCA_964450065.1 uncultured Prevotella sp.
TTGCTGTGGGCGATGCTGCCAAGATGATGTATGAGAAGACGCATGACAATATCCGCACGATCCGCCCGTTGCGCGATGGTGTGATAGCCGATTTTACGGCTTGTGAGCAGATGATGCGCGGACTCATTAAAATGGTACACACGGGTTCACGCTTGTTCTCACCGTCGTTGCGTATGGTGATCGGAGTTCCTTCGGGCTCGACGGAGGTCGAGCTTCGTGCTGTGAGAGACTCGGCCGAGCATGCTGACGGACGCGATGTTTATCTTCTTTTCGAACCAATGGCTGCCGCCATCGGTATCGGTATTGATGTTGAGGCACCCGAGGGCAATATGATTGTCGATATCGGTGGTGGCTCAACCGAGATTGCCGTTATTTCCCTCGGCGGTATTGTGAGCAACAACTCCATACGTGTTGCCGGCGACGATCTTACCGCAGACATCCAGGAATACATGAGCCGCCAGCACAATGTGAAGGTTTCGGAGCGTATGGCCGAGCGAATCAAGATACACGTGGGCTCAGCCCTGACCGATCTTGGCGATGAGGCTCCCGAGGACTATATTGTTCATGGGCCAAACCGTATTACGGCCTTGCCTATGGAAGTGCCCGTATGCTATCAGGAGATAGCCCACTGCTTGGACAAGACTGTGGCTAAGATTGAGAACGCGGTGCTTTCTGCCTTAGAGGCCACTCCGCCGGAACTGTATGCCGATATCGTGAAAAACGGCATTTATCTGTCGGGTGGTGGGGCCTTGCTCCGCGGTCTCGACAGGCGTTTGAAGGATAAAATTAATATCCCATTCCATATCGCGGAGGATCCCTTGCACAGTGTGGCCAAGGGAGCCGGCATCGCATTGAAAAATGTAGGCCGCTTCTCCTTCCTGATGAGATAAACCCTTCGACATTGAACCTTGAGTACGGGGCTTGGAACTTGATGATTACCGCCGGACGCTATAAGTAGCTTCATGCGCATATCATGAAGTTCAAGGCTTGAGATTCAAGGTTCAAAGTTCAATGATATGCGCAACCTGTTCAACTTTCTTGCCAAATATAATCACTGGTTTGTATTCCTGTTGCTGGAGGTGATCAGCATGGTATTGCTGTTTCAGTACAACAGTTATCAAGGCAGTGTATGGTTCACGTCTGCCAATTATGTATCGGGCAACGTGTTGGCTTGGAAAGCCGAGGTTGAGTCTTTTTTCTCGTTGTCGAAAGTCAACCGGGAACTTACACAGCGTAATCTCTATCTTGAGCAGCAGGTAAACGAACTTGCCAACAAACTCACCGAGGCGACCAAGGACAGCGGATGGATGCGCAAGGGACAGTTTGAGTCGTTGAGGCATTATAACCTTATACCCGCCAAGGTGGTGAGCAACAGGCTGAACGGTCCCGACAACCTGATCACTATAGACAAGGGGACGGCCGATGGTGTGGAAAAGGACATGGGCGTGGTCTGCGGAACAGGCGTGGTAGGCATCGTGTACTTGGCTTCTGCCCACTACGCGGTGGTGATTCCCGTGCTGAACACCCGCTCTAATATTAGTTGCCAGATACGTGGACGCAACTATTTCGGCTATTTAAATTGGAGGGGGGGAGACCATCAGCTGGCTTACGTGGACGATGTGCCCCGCCATGCTCACTTCAAGCTCTACGAATGGGTGGAGACAAGTGGCTACTCGTCGGTGTTTCCGGCAGGTATTGCCGTGGGCAAGATATTACACGTCTATAATTCCCCTGATGGTCTTTCCTATCGCCTGCAGGTGGAGCTTTCTACCGATTTTTCCCGTTTGCGCGATGTTTGCGTGATCGACAACAAGCCTATGCGGGAACGTTTGGAGGTGTTGCGTTCGGCTCGTGATTCTTTAAAATTGATGGAAGGAAGATAGTTATGAATATTGATTTTTTGCATCGCCTTTTGCTCTTTATAGCATTGTTGCTGGCACAGGTGTTGGTATTGAATCATATTCACCTGTTCAATATTGCCACGCCCCTGCTTTATATCTATTTGGTGATTAGCTTCAGGCGCAACTATCCTAAATGGGGTATGCTTGTGTGGAGTTTCCTGTTGGGACTCTGCGTCGATATATTCTCCAACACTCCGGGTGTTGCGGCAGCCTCGATGACGCTGATGGCATTTCTCCAGCCCTTCATACTTGAGCTTTTTGTCCAGCGTGACAGTGATGAAGATCTGCGCCCGTGTATCCGGACTTTGAATTTATCGGGATATCTTTATTATGTTATTCTTATCACCCTGAACTACTGTCTGGTTTTCTTCACGATAGAGACGTTCAATTTTTTCAACTGGACACAGTGGGGGTTGAGCATACTTGGGAGCACGGCGCTCTCTGTTGTACTTATTGTTGTAGTGGATAATCTGAGAAAGGATTAAATGAAGGATTTCGACCTTGAAAACAGGAAACTGGTGATTGGTGGTGCCGCTATTGTTATTGTGACAATTTACATCATCCGCCTTTTCATGCTTCAACTTCTCAGTGATGACTATCGCAAGAGTGCCGACTCGAATGCTTTCCTGAAAAAAGTAGAGTATCCATCACGTGGCATTATATCCGACAGGAATGGAAAACTGTTGGTTTATAATCAGCCCTCATACGATATCATGGTGGTCGTGAACGAGGCGAGAGGAAACCTCGACACCCTGGAATTCTGTGAAACCTTGGGAATTACGAAGGAGTTTTTTATCCGGCGGATGGATGATATCAAAGATCTGAACAAGAATCCCGGCTATTCTCGTTTTACCCAACAGTTGTTCATGACTCAGGTCGATGACAAGGATTTTAGTGTGTTCCAGGAAAAAATGTTTCGCTTTCCGGGCTTTTATGCGCAGAAGCGTAGCATCCGACAATATGAATATCCTAATGCAGCTCATGTGTTGGGTGATGTGGCAGAGGTGTCGCAAGGCGATATCGACGGGGATGACTACTATCAGCCCGGTGATTATATAGGTAAAACGGGGGTGGAGCGCAGTTACGAGAAACAGCTTCGGGGTGAGAAAGGTGTGCAGATTCTGCTCCGTGATGCCCATGGTCGTATTCAGGGAAAATATCAAGATGGGAAGTATGACCATCGCCCTAAGGCCGGAAAAGACCTTACACTGAGTATCGACATCAATCTCCAGGCACTTGGAGAACGCCTTCTCGAAGGAAAAATAGGGGCTATTGCGGCTATCGACCCCCGGACAGGACAGGTGCTGTGCCTGGTATCGTCACCCACATACGATCCTCGCATGCTCGAAGGAAAGAAGCGAAGCAGGGCACATCGTGTGTTGGCGAGAGACCCGTGGAAGCCTCTTCTCAATCGGGCCATCATGGGACAATATCCTCCAGGCTCAACATTCAAGACTTCGCAGGGACTCACATTCCTGACCGAGGGAATCATCAACAGCCATACGCAGTATCCCTGTCATCGGGGTTTCTCTTACCGTGGACTCCGTGTGGGGTGTCACGGACATGCTGCCCCGCTGGCCATTGTCCCGGCAATCAGCACCTCGTGCAACTCTTTCTTTTGTTGGGGACTGTATCGGATGATTGGCAACAGGCGCAAATACAAGAATGTACAGGAGGCCATGAACACGTGGCGAGACTATATGGTGAGCATGGGCTTTGGGTATAAGCTGGGTGTAGACCTTCCGGGCGAGAAGCGGGGACTGATTCCAAACGCTGAGTTTTATGATAAAGCTTACAAGGGTTCATGGAACGGACTCACGATAATCAGTATTTCGATAGGGCAGGGTGAGGTGAACCTGACTCCGCTCCAGATAGCCAATCTTGGTGCCACGATAGCTAACCGGGGGTATTATTACATACCACATGTGGTGAAAGAGGTGCAGGGCGAACCGCTCGACACGACCTTTACGCGCCGTCATTATACCCTTGCCAATCGTCGTGCATACGATTTGACGGTGGCCGGTATGCGGTCGTCGGTGTTGAATGGAACGTGCAGACGCTTGCGGGATTACCCCTTTGAGATATGCGGCAAGACCGGTACGGCACAAAACCGAGGACATGATCACTCGGTGTTTATGGGCTTTGCACCGATGAACAACCCCGAGATTGCCTTGGCGGTATATGTAGAAAATGGTGGCTTTGGAGCCGATTTTGCCGTTCCAATTGCCGGTGTGCTCATGGAACAATATTTAACCGGTCAGCTTTCCCCGGCCCGTGAGAAGGAGGCTGCCACTTTACAGAAACGAAGAATTGCCTATGGTTCGAGCAACAGATAAGCATCATGGAGTCATTCGCAGCCTCGATTGGTGGACGATTGGCATTTATTTCGCCCTACTTATATTTGGCTGGATCAGCGTCTGCGGAGCGAGTTATACGTATGGAGATACCGAAATATTCACACTCGGCGCACGTTCCGGCATGCAGATTGTGTGGATAGGCTCGTCGCTTGTGTTGGGTTTTGTGTTGCTGATGCTCGACGACCGATACTACGATACCTTTGCATACGTTATTTATGGGTTCTTTCTGTTGCTTCTCTTTGTCACCATCTTTAATCCCCATGAAGTCAAGGGGTCGAGGTCGTGGCTTGTGCTTGGCCCCCTGAGGTTTCAGCCAGCGGAGTTTGCCAAGTTTGCCACGGCATTGGCTGTGGCCAAGCTAATGAGTACCTACGGCTTCAACATATACCGTTGGAAGCACTTTGCTGCAGCATTAGCAATGATTATTCTGCCCATGTTGCTTATTATTGGGCAGAAAGAAACGGGGTCGGCGTTGGTTTACCTGGCATTTTTCCTGATGTTCTATCGCGAGGGAATGCCGGGAAGTATCTTGTTTACCGGCATTGCAATGATTATATATTTCGTGGTGGGAATTAAATATGAGCCTGAATTTCTATGGGAAACATCTACATCGTTGGGTAAGTTTGCGGTGCTGTTGCTGGTGCAGGTGTTTGCCTCGGGTATGGTCTATTTCTATTGTCATGACAAGGGCAAGGCCTGGATGCTAAGCCTGTTGTGCATCGGCAGCACCTTGTTGGCCTTGTTGTTCTCGAAGTTTGTGATACCTTTCGATGTGGTTTGGGTGCAGCTTGCCATCAGTGCCCTGCTCATTATCTACCTCCTTTTTCAGGGTTTGGCCACCCGTTTGCACAACTATATGTTCATCGCGCTGTTCTCCATAGGTTCCATAGCCTTTTTCTATAGTGCCGATTATGTGTTGAACGATGTGCTGAAACCACACCAGCGTGTTCGTATCAATGTGTTGTTGGGGTTGGAAGAAGACCTTGCCGGAGCCGGATACAATGTGCATCAGAGCGAGATAGCCATTGGGTCTGGAGGCTTGCGGGGGAAGGGTTTCCTCAATGGGACACAGACAAAGTTGAAGTTTGTGCCTGAACAAGACACCGACTTCATCTTCTGTACGGTAGGAGAGGAGGAAGGATTCTTGGGTTCGGCAGGTGTACTCCTGCTGTTTTTAGCATTGATTTTAAGGTTAATCCACTTGGCAGAGCGTCAGCCTTTTAAGTTCGGACGAATCTATGGGTATTGTGTGCTCAGCGTTTTTTTATTCCATGTGTTTATCAATGTGGGTATGGTGCTTGGCCTCACACCTGTTATTGGAATCCCGCTGCCGTTCTTTAGTTATGGCGGTTCTTCGTTGTGGGGATTCACTATCCTGCTGTTTATATTCTTGCGCATTGATGCGGGACGCAATTTGGTAAGGACATAAAAAACAAAAAGGCACAGGTTCTCTTTTGCCTGTGCTTGGCCTTGAGACGTTATTTCTGTCGGGTTAAGGCTATCCCCACATCAGAGATTCCCGGTAATATTTCCCGCCTCATATCATGCCTTACGGTGATATGGAGTGAGTCGTTCTGCTGGAGTTGCATTTCTGATATATGGTATCGGTATTGATAATAGCTGATTCCCTGTCCCTTGAAGTTGCCATTTTGGTCGGCCAGTTTGCAGTTTATGGTGTCAACGCGATGTGTCATCGCAGGATATACGGTTTGTTCCACGATTAATGTCAGGCTGACAAAGGGGAATAGACCGTTGATGCGCAGGCCTAAGTCTGTGCCATATCGCCCCGAATCAGCTAAGGCGGGTATCTCGAACAGGAGTGTGTCTACCCGCTCCCATCCGATAACCGATGTGTGATTGTAGTGGTGATAAACCCTACCCCTTGCACACGCTGTACAGAGGGCAAGGCTTATTAGGACTATTATCCCCCATTGTTTCATTTTTGAGTGGGCGTATTGGGTGTCTCCGAACGATTGTTTCGGCTGTTGTTACGTCTGTTTCGGTTGTTGTTCCTACGTGGTTGACGCTTTTGCTCTTCTTGGTTCTGGGAAGCCTGTTGATCTGTTTCGGGCTGACTGACATCCTCTTGGCTTATCGGAGCCTTGTCTTGTTCCCCGTTTTTATTGTTCGACTGAACATCCTGCTTATTTCGGTTCTGTCGCCTTTTCTTACGTCTTTGGTTGTTATTACGTTTCTTTTTAGCCTTGTCGAATCGGCTTACGTCAGCATCGGCCAATAGGTCTGTTGACTTCTTCTCCGGTTTTGCCTGATCATCTTGCAGCAGCGACATGGGTTTTTCACCTTTCTTGTTCATGGATACGATCTCATGTACACGCTCCGCACTTATGGTCTCTAAGTTGGCAGCCATATTCTTATCGGTAGAATAGGTGCATTGGCCGGTAAGGATATCGGTCTTGAACAAGTAGTAATCGTTATCGCCAGTCTGCAAGATAATATCTTTCCCCGGCATCTTCTTGCTTGCCTCTACATATTGGTCAACCTCATAATTAAGGCAACACTTCAGCTTGGCACACATTCCTGCCAGCTTCTGGGGGTTGAGCGATAGGTCTTGAATGCGTGCCGCGTTGGTCGAAACACTTGAGAAGTTCTTCATCCACGTGGCGCAGCACAGCTCCCGTCCGCATGGGCCGGTTCCGCCGATACGGCCGGCTTCCTGGCGCGCACCAATTTGTTTCATTTCGATGCGCACATGAAAGGTGTCGGCCAAGACTTTGATGAGCTGGCGGAAGTCCACGCGCTCGTCGGCTATGTAATAGAATATGGCCTTATTGCCATCGCCCTGATATTCCACATCGCCAATCTTCATCTTCAAGTTCAGGTCTTTTGCGATTTGTCGGCTCTGTATCATTGTGCTGTGCTCGCGGCTTTTGGCCTCATTGTATTTGTCCATATCCACGGGCTTGGCTATGCGGTATATGCGTTTGATTTCGTCGGCCGACTTCAGCTTCACTTTCTTCAACTGGTGCCGCACAAGGCATCCGGTAAGTGTCACCACTCCGATGTCATGCCCCGGATTGGCTTCCACCGCTACCACATCACCCTTCTTCAGGTCGAGATTATTGACGTTGCGGAAGTATCCTTTTCGTGTATTTTTGAATTGCACCTCAACCAAGTCGGTCGACTCGGCATTGCCGGGGATATCGGCCAGCCAGTCGTAGGTGTTGAGTTGTTTGTTTTGCCGTCCGACTGAAGCGCTTGTAAGTCCACGGTCGCAACCGGCACATATATTAAAATTTCTCATATTATCGTCTTAAATATATAATCATATCTGTAGCCAAATTGAAGAACTGAATCTTCGCATTGGCGTTTTGTCCAATATCGCGGATGGTGCGTTGCAGCATCTCTGAAATCTCCACCACATTGCGCTCGTTGATGAACCGCGCAAAGTTTTGTGCAAAATCCTCCTCCTCCCGTGTCATGTAATTGATTTCCTGCAGCCTGAAATTATACATAAAGTTCTCTCTCACGATATGCAGGAAATAGGTCAGCATTCGGCGTTGCTTTTCCCGACCGAATGAGGATACGGCCTCGCTCCAGTTCTTCAGTTCTTTCAGGTCTCGGCTATATGCCTTTCTCATCAGGATGACAAACAGGCTGAAAAACTGCTTGTTCTCGTTGCCGGCATCGAGTTCTTCCAATGCTTTAAGCCAGCTTCCGTTCGATGCGCGTGCTATTCGCATTGCGTCCTCGCTGCTTATGCCCCTTTTTTCTATCAAGGCACGGTTAATGTCATTGGTGTCTATACGATGAATTTCAAATCGCTGTACCCTGCTTCTTATGGTCTCCAACAGCCGTTCGGGTTCTTCCGAAACGAGCAGGAACACAGTTTTCATGGGCGGCTCTTCCAGGAGTTTCAGCAACTTGTTGGCAGTGGTGAGGTTCATTCGCTCGGGTAGCCAAATGAGGCTCACCTTGTATCCGCCCTGGCTCGATTTGATATTGAGTTTATGATTCAGTGCGTCGCTTTCGGCCTCATAGATCACTGCCTGCTGATTCTCGGCATTCATGCGGTTCATCCATTGGTCCATTGTGAAATAAGGACCCTCGCTAAGCATTTCTCTCCACTCTTTCAGAAAATCATCGCTCGTCACTTTATGGTCGCTCGAGATGCCCTTGGGACGTATCACGGGGAACGTGAAATGCAAGT
>CAYVGR010000103.1:0-8420 GCA_964450065.1 uncultured Prevotella sp.
GGGTAAGCTGGCCGCAAGTGTGATAGAATCAGGCAAGTTCAGTCTGTTGGACATCAAGAAGAGCATCAATGTACAGAAAGATTCGGTCGATATGCTCTTCAGCGATGAGCATATATTCTCAATCAGAAACAAGGCTATACGCGACAATGCGCGCAAGATACACATGGGCATCTCTACCGATACAAGTGTGAGTGGCGCGGAGCTTCCGTTGCCCACCAACATCAACGAATTGTTTGACAACAACAACGATGATGTGCGGTTGTCCACGTGGGTGAATGCCCAAAACAGATACTTGGTGAAATACACGAATGAGGAAATAGAAAAATTCTATCCCAAGCAGGTGCTCCTGAAACTTTCAGAGATGTATCTTATCCTCGCAGAATGTCAGATGCACTTGGGAGATGCCCAGGCTCTGGAGACGCTGAACATACTCAGACGCTCGCGAATGGCAAAATCTGCCAAGACAGATAAGACAAAGATTAACCAAGAAGTTCTTATTGAGGAGATGCGTCGCGAATTTGTAGGTGAGGGACACATGTTTTATGAGTATAAACGGCTGAACAGTCCGATATTGAATATTCTGAAGAACTTTGAGCCTTCCGACAATATCCAGATATTCCCAAGGCCGGAAAATGAAAACGAATATGGAATCTATAACTAAGGAGAAACGATGAATATGAAATGGATGAAAATCTTTTTGTTCGTTACGGCTCTCTCGTTTGTGTCGTGCTCGCAGGACAATGAGTTAGCATTTACGGATAACGACCGGATATATTTCGAATACCTGCATCAGGATCCCAACTATGCCCAGAAGCGGTTGATCGTGCGCGACTCCTTGGTGGTTTCCATGGGGCTGCTGCCCTCAGACCAGCAGGAGTACGTGGTGAAGATACCCATCAATGTGCTGGGAGACCCGCTGACCCGCGACAAAACCTACAAGGTGGAGGTAGCCGACAAAGCCACCGTGCTCAAGGGAGAGACGACAGCCAAGGCCAATGAGCACTACTTGCCGTTGAAGGAAGTCTACACTTTCAAGGCCAACGTCTGGACAGACACGCTATGTGTAACACTGCTGAGAAATAAGTTAAGCGCGTCGTTCTCGCTCCAAGAGAGCAAATCTCTCATATTGAGGTTGGTGGAGACAGAAGACCTGAAAGTTGGGCCGAGAGAGGGGATGGAGTTTAAAATCTCGATGAACAATTACGTGGCACGCCCCAAGTGGTGGAATGTTTATGCCCTGGGATACTACCATCCGCAAAAATACCGAATACTCCTGATGTTTAATACAGAAGAGTTTTACAGCAAGACAGACCTGCTGAACTATGGCGACAGATACGTTGATGCCTTGAAAAACTATCTGAAAGACAATGTTGTCATAGATCAGGAAACGGGCAAGCGCGTGGGATTTGACAACCTTATAGACATGAACGCGAAGTAAGAAAGGAGGAAAACATGAAACACTTGAAATATCTTTTAATCCTGGTGGCAACGGCCACAATAGTTGGATGTTATGAGGATAAGGGAAATTACGACTATCATGACATCAACGAGGTGAGCATTAAGGGCTTGCCGGAAAATGTCGAGATAGACCGATACGCTACATTGCGAATAACGCCTGATATCGAGGCGACAATGGGGGGCAATGCCCCTGAAAAATATACCTACGAATGGAAAATAGGCAAGAAGGTGCTTTCGACGAGCAAGGATCTCAATTATGAAGTGACTGACGCACAGGGAAGCTATACTTTGTTGTATACGGTGGCTGATAAGGAGACCCAAGTAAAGACTTTTGCTACGACCAAACTGGTGGTTAATTACACCACGTCGGCCGATGGTATCCTTGTGGTGAGTAGTCAAAATGGTCAGGCAGACCTCTCGTATCTGAGATTGGATGTTGAGAATGCGGATTTTATGAAAATGTTCTACAACAAATCCCATGATGAGCCGCTGGGTAAAAATCCGCGCCAGCTGGTACAGACCTTTGTAGACGGTTATCCCGGATATGTGAAGAAAAATGGAGGGCGTGGCATCAAACTCGTTTGTGACGAGGGATTGCTGCAACTCAGCAATGTGACATTAGACAAGATGGACAGGATAGACAAGGACTACATGCTCAAGTATGGCGAACTGTATCCTCTGCCTGACTACTCGAACTTCAAGCCTGCGTATATCAGTGGCTTGGTGTCGCAATGGCGGAGGAATCCGTATGGTGCGATCATGAACAATGAGGATGTGTATTTGATTTCGAACGGAGCAATGTTTCTTATATCTTTCAACCGTACGGGAGACCCTGCAATCAACTACACCAATTATGTAGGAGACGACGAGAAGAAGATATGCAGATTCTCGCCTATGGTGTTTGTCACAGGACGTCAGCCCGCGCCCAGCAGGGGAAAAAACAAGAATGCAGGTTGGCGCCTGTCGTATGACAAATGCTTGTTCGACGAAAATCAAGGCATGTTCTACACCATGCAGTCGGGAAAACTCACGCCGGTAGACGAGCATGCAACGTTCCCGGGATACCGTGCTTTTTATGGTGAAGACACCTATCAATATGGATTTTGCTTCGCAGCCATAGAGCAGAACGGCAAGGTAAAATTTGTCACCTTCGACACAGGGAAGGAAGACAACCACCTGGCTTCGGTGGATGCTGCTCAGGCACAGCCTACGAGTCGCTTCTTCATGCTGCGCAATGCACCCTATGTGTTCTTCAACACAACGCAGGCCATCTATAAATACAACATCCTGAATGTGGCTACGGGCATTGCACCGTCGGAAGCAGACAAGATAGTCTCGCTCAAGGATTTGGGCTACGACGACGATGCAACTATTGCCGATATCTGTCTGCATCGCTATGAGAAGAAAATGGTGATAGCTGTGTCGAGGTACGGCCATGATGCCGAGGGCAATGGCGATGAGCTTAAAAGCGATATCATAGAACTGAATATAGATGCCGACAAACCTGTGATAATCAAGAAGCATACGGGGGTTTGTGGTGCCAAACCACTTGTGATTTACAAATACCGTACTTTCGCACGTAATGATGCATATATTGTAGATTGAGATGAAAAGACTAAATAGATTTTTGCTCCTTCTTGCCGTTGCCTACTCTTGCTCTGTTTACGGGCAGGACAATGGGGGTGGCATACGATTTGAGAAGAGTTCATGGAAAGAGGTCCTGAATATGGCCGTTGCACAAAACAAATTAGTGTTCGTGGATTTTTACACCGACTGGTGTGGCCCATGCCTCAATATGGCCGAGAATGTTTTTACACGTCCGGATGTGGGATTTTTTTACAACGAGCACTTTGTGTGTGCAAAAATAAATGCCGAGAGCGAGGAGGGGAGCAAGTTGGCCCAGCAATATATGGTTCACCTGTACCCAACCTATTGTTTCATAGACCCCAACACGCAGGAGGTGGCACACAGAAGCTCGAGCACGCAAACCCCGGAAATATTTATCAAGACAGGTAAAAATGCGCTTGTGCCAACAAAGCGGTCGGCCTATCTCATCAAGGCTTATGCTGAGGGGAACCGCTCCAAGCAGCTGCTCTTGGATTATATAGAATATCAAATCTCAATCCATAAGCAAAAACTCACAGAGATGGCCTTCGACCAGCTCGTGACTCAGGGGAATAGCTTGAGAGACAGGGCAGTGTGGGACGTGTTCGTGGCGGGCATTCGCGGGCTTTCACCATATTTGCAAGAGGTTTCTGACCATTATGCCGAATATTGCCGATTATATTCGAAGGCAGAGGTAGACGCCAAGCTTTTTGCTGAAACACAATTTGGAGATGTCGATAAAATAGCCACGCTATGCGACTTCGACGGGAAGCAGTTCAACATCGACTTCATTAGAATAGAACAGGCAATCAGACAGACCAACTACAAACAGGCTATTGGTTTAATTGATAAACATTTGGCAGATACAACGACAAATAAGTCAGAGGTGATGAGGCGGCTGAAA
Source organism: uncultured Prevotella sp. (assembly GCA_964450065.1). Classification (GTDB taxonomy): domain Bacteria; phylum Bacteroidota; class Bacteroidia; order Bacteroidales; family Bacteroidaceae; genus Prevotella. The sequence goes on from CAYVGR010000103.1 coordinate 3,968, forward strand.
TTTATGATGAACATGGAGCGTTACAATAATGAGAATGCAACCGAGGAATGGAAGCTGAAATGTCTGGAATATACACGATACTTAGCTTACAACTGGCCTGACAGGAAAGACGGAAGCATACATCAGTTGTATGCCGATATGCTGGAAAAAGCAATTAAAAATAAAAGCAACCAAAATGCCATACAGACTTTGATAACAGAGACACCCAAGTATGGAGAGAAAAACTATACCATGCGGTCGCCAAAAATGAAGAAAAAGCCGAATCGAGCTCCTAAAAGATAATCCTGCAAACACAGTCTTGTCATTTGCACGCGTGGACGCTCTACGTGTTTTTCCGGAAATTAGTTGTACATTCATTATTTTTATAGTACTTTTGCAATCAGTACAAAGACTGTTATTGATAATCTGCGAGCAAGGCCATGTAGACAGAGTCAGACAGTGGTTCATGAAGGAGAGGTTCATTAGTGTTTTATAAAAGCGAAAAGACACAACATCGCTCTGTTTCATTGCATTCCCTTGATATTTGAATATTTGGCCATACTCTGAAGCGGACGACCTTCTCAGCCTCGGAAGATAATTTTCTTCCACATACCCCGTTTGTGGCCTTGCAATGGGGGAGGAGAGGGTGTGTCCGTCCAATGTCTAAATTTTTTCAAGATGCTTTACGACTATCTTATTGTAGGCTCCGGCCTGTTCGGGGCAACCTTTGCCCATCTTGCCAAGAAGCAGGGCAAGCGATGCCTGGTGATCGACAAACGCCCCCATCTCGGCGGCAATGTCTATTGCGAGAATGTGGAGGGCATCAACGTGCATAAATATGGTGCCCATATCTTCCATACCAACAGCAAGAGGGTGTGGGATTTCGTGAACTCTATCGTGGAGTTCAACCGCTACACCAATTCGCCTGTGGCCAACTACAAGGGGAAGCTCTATAACCTGCCGTTCAATATGAACACCTTTTATCAGATGTGGGGCGTCACCACGCCGGCAGAGGCAGAGGCCAAACTCGAGGAGCAGCGTGCCGAGGCCGTGGCCAAAATGAAGGCCGAGGGCATCGACGAGCCCCGTAACCTTGAAGAGCAGGCTTTGGTGCTGATAGGGCGCGACATCTACGAACGACTCATCAAGGGCTACACCGAGAAACAATGGGGACGGAAATGCACCGAGCTGCCTGCGTTTATCATCAAGCGGCTGCCCGTGAGACTGGTGTTCGACAACAATTATTTCAACAATAAGTACCAGGGCATTCCCATCGGAGGATACAACAAACTCATCGACGGCCTACTGGAAGGTATTGACACACAGGTAAATACAGATTTCTTTGAAGATCGGACTAAGTGGGAGGGCATATCTAAGAAGATTGTTTTTACCGGAAAGATTGACGAGTTTTTCGACTATCGCTTGGGTAACCTTGAATATCGCACCGTGCGTTTCGAGAACGAGATACTCGACACCACCAACTATCAGGGTAATGCGGTGATAAACTACACCGAAGCCGAGGTGCCTTACACCCGCATCATCGAGCATAAGCACTTCGAGATGTTTGGCCCCGATGTGGACAAATGTCCCAAGACTGTTATCTCACGAGAGTATTCCACGGAGTGGCAATCGGGCATGGAACCTTACTATCCCGTGAACGACAGTCGCAACAGCGAACTGTATGCTCAGTACAAGGCATTGGCCGATAAGGAAGAAAAAGTTATCTTCGGCGGTCGTTTGGCCGAGTACCGATATTACGATATGGCACCGATCGTGGAGAAGGTGCTGAGGATGTTCTGACCATCGACTATCCACGACAAATCACGGAATTGTCGCAGCAACAGACTCTTTGCACCAAGGTTTTTTCCGCATCGACACCCACAACTTCCTATTAGTCGTGCCAGTCGCTGCATCAACCCATCTGCATCGACATCCACAACTTATCACCACATCCTATTATGTCGTGTATAGTCGTGCCAGTCGTTGCAACAACACATCTGCACCGACACCCACAACTTTTCACCACATCCTATTATGTCGTGTATAGTCGTGCCAGTCGTTGCAACAACACATCTGCACCGATGCTATTATTGAACACATGACATGAAGACTGCGCAGATGGGGATGCAGTTGTAGAGACGTGGGCTTGCCCCGTCTCACACCATCGCAGCGTGGGCTTCCCCGTTAGCAGGTAATAACAGATAGAATATTAGGTGATTGATTTATAGTCTAAGGTTGTGAAGTGAGCATACGCTGTAGCGGTGTGGACAGGGCAAGCCAGCACAGCCTCTGTGTGAGACGGGGCAAGCCCACGTCTCTACAATGTTGCCATGCCCGCCGTGCCAGTCTAATTTTTGAATTGTGCATTGTGAATTGCTAAGTTGTCAATTAATTGAATATATGAAGAAAAAAGCACGTATCATACCCATCCGCCCCGACCTCGAGAAAGGTTTGTCCAATCTTTCCGATGAGATGTGGGAAACCATGGATGCCATCGGCGATATATCGGAAATGTTTAAGAAGGTAAGCAAGGTGCAGCCAGCGGGAAGGAAAGGTCTGAAGCTGACCTATCAGTTTAAGATAAAACTGCGCGGAACAGCCAAACCGCCCGTATGGCGACGCGTTCTCGTGCCCGCACATTTCACATTCTCCGGCCTCCATGCCGTCATCCAGGAAGCCTTTGGCTGGTGGAATGAGCACCTTTACCAATTTGGCGATAAACCTTATAGTCGTGCCCTCACCATTGCCGAACCCAATGAAGACGACTGGGACGCTCCTGACCACAATGCCCGAAAGTACACACTGGGTGAATTTTTCGGAGACGGCACCATAACCAAGAAACTCTGCTATGTCTACGACTTCGGCGATGACTGGATTCATGATCTCACCCTTGAGAAAGTGCTCAACGAGCCTTCCGACCACGCCACCTGCACTGCAGGCAAGGGAGCTTGCCCCGAAGAGGATAGCGGCGGGCTTTGGGGTTACGAAGAAATGAAGGATACCGGTGAGATAGACGCCACCGACTTCGATGTGGAGGAGGTGCGTGAGGGAGTTGAAGAGCTTCCACCCACAGGATATGAGCCATGGTAAACGAATAGTGGACAGCAAAAAATAATCTGACGACATAGATAAATGGCATTTGAAAGGCTGATAATATATCTCCTGACATGTTTTGCATTTTCGACAGCGCAAGCGCAAAAGTTTGAGCTACTTGATATGTTCCGAGATTTTAAGGACAATTGTAAAGATTATACCAGCAATCCGGTATATGGAACTTGCTGGAAGCTGACGACAGACGGACACAATGGATATTTTGGAAAAGAGACAGCCCTTCACATTGGAACCACTTCCAAGGGTGTGAGTTATGCAACGATAGAGTCCGTAGAGTCCTTCGACCATGTGGAATCAATCAAGGTGTATTCCAATTTGAAATATGCCTACACCATAACGATAAAAGTAGGCGACAAGACTGTCATTTACCAAAAGACAGACAAAGACGGCAAAGACTTTGTGCAACATACTGCTTCTTTCGACGGTGATACGGGCAAGGTAAGCGTCAGGTTCGAGTTTCCTTCTTTCCAAAAGAAGCAGATGTACCTCAAGTCCATAGAGGTGGTCACGGGGTTGGATGATAAGGAAAATATAAAAATCCCCGACGAGGCACGAAACACGATGTCATGCACTGTCAACCGTACATTCTCGAAGGACTACTGGAACACGATATGTCTGCCGTTTGATGTGAAAACGGAAGATCTACAAGCCATATTCGACAATGGAAAATTATTAACGTTCACGGGTGAGGTTGAAGGCAACACAATGATATTCAGCAAGGTATCAGAAATAAAAGCCGGCAAACCTTATCTCCTCAAACCCGAAGAAACGGTAAGGAACCCAACTTTTACCAATGTGGTTTTCACGGCGCAAAAATCGCAATCGGTGAATGATACCACAGGAATGTACTCGTTTGTAGGCACCTACGATCCCGTTGAGTTGGAAACCGATGGCACGGAACTGTTCCTCGGTGACGGTGACAGACTGTACAAGCCTTCCACTTCAGGCAATCGTATGAACGGCATGCGCGCTTTCTTCAGGATACGAAAATCGTCGAGTGCATCGGCAAAAGCCAAATATTCCATAAAGTTTGAAGGCGAAACGACAACAGTCAAAACCATTAACACAGATAGGCGACCAACTGCCAACCGAACATACACCCTCCAGGGAATAGCCGTGGACGACAGCAAGCCCCTACTACCCGGAATATATATCAGGAACGGGAAGAAAATATATGTTCGCAAATAAAATCATACCGTGCAACACAGACCCTATACACATCCAACAATAACACTCCTCAACACCACCATAACTTCACAGCTCTTAGCCGGCTCAGAGCATCCGGGAATCAACCAAGAAAATAATGTTGACGCCAATGGCAATCCCATCGAAGGCGATGCCAGTGGCGCCCACTCCAAACCCT
>CAYVGR010000104.1:0-8418 GCA_964450065.1 uncultured Prevotella sp.
CCGCAGGTCTATATGAAAAATGCGATGTCGCCTTTTTGAGGGTCGACTAGATAATATTGACAAGTGCAAAATGGATGAAGCTAAGAAAAAGCAATGGTCATCCGAAGTGAAGTGCATGCGAGCCTATTTCTTTTATAATCTAGCATTTTATTTTAAGGATGTACCCATGCCATTGACAACAATGAACGTTGATGAAGCAAACTCCATTAAACAGACATTGCAATCCGATGTCTATACACAGGCTGAAACAGATTTGAAAGAAGCTGTCGCTATCCTTCCAGAGAAATATACGGGAGCTGATTATGGGCGTATGACAAAAGGTGCTGCACTGACGATGTTAGGACGAATTTATCTTGCTCAAAACAATTATAAAGATGCTGCAAAAGTATTCAAACAAATAATTGATTCAGAAATTTACTCTATAGACAAGCTTAATGGAGTGGATAGTTATGAGAAGCTGTTCCAAATTGGTGGTGAATACAGTCCAGAGATAATTTTATGTATTATGGGTATCAAGGATAAATTTACTAATTCCCGCTATCAATATCTCTATCCTGAAGCAATGGGAGGCTGGCATCAATTTTCACCTTACAACGAGTTAGTTAAGGCCTATTTCTGTACAGATGGAAAGAGTATAGAGGAATCATCTATTTATAACGATAATGATCCCTATGCAAATCGGGACCCCCGTCTCTATGCTACAATATTCTTGCCCCCTTTGGGTACTTATCCCGGAACAAAATTTGCTGGAACCACTTATAATTGTTATGCCGGTGCAAACACAGCAGACAGTTATAATAAATTTACCTTGTTCAATGGATACTGTCCCAAAAAGGGAACAGACCCGTCTGTTACAAGTAATTTGGGCTCATGTTATACCTATACACCAATAATGCGCTACGCTGAAGTATTGCTTGGTTATTTGGAATCACTCAATGAGTCAAGCCCTGCTTCGGTAACACAAACCGTTTTGGATCAAACTATTAATGAGATAAGAGATCGGGTTCAATTACCTCTTATCAAAAAAGAGGATGTGCCAACACAAGAAATGGTACGTTTGGCCGTCAGAAAAGAGCGCCGTGTAGAATTGGCTCTGGAAGGATTGCGTTATTTTGACGTGTTGAGATGGGGCATTGCAGAGAAGGAGCTAAATCATACATTCACAGGCGTAAAGCTCTCGGATAATCCATCTGCACCCAACTTCCGTGGCAGCGGCAGCTCGGCTTCTCCAGTAGATAAGGATATGTATTATCAGTTTGAAAGGCGAACATGGTCTCCGCATAATCGATATTGGCCTATCCCACAAAATGATATGAACATTAATAAGAACCTAGTTCAAAACAAGGGCTATAACTAAGTAACAGATAATGAAGAACAATGGATACAATCAGAAACAGTATACTCAGCCTGTGAAGCGTTACTGTAAGACAATGATGCTGAAAGATGATCCGCAACTTATAGAGAAATATATCGAAGCACATGATCGGCTGCATGCCTGGCCTGAGATTCGTCGTGGAATCAGAGAGGTGGGTATCTTGGAAATGGAAATCTACATCTATTCCAATCGTCTGTTTATGATTATTGTAACGTCGCAGAATCTTGATTTGGAACAGGCCATGAAACGCTTGGCCTCCCTACCGAGACAGGCTGAATGGGAGACATTCACGGCAATGTTTCAGGATTGCGACCTTGAGGCTTCTTCCAATGAAAAGTGGCAACTGATGGACAGAATCTTCTATCTCTATGATTGATTGAGTATTTCGTAGTATGAATTATTTTATGTAATAAACTGTCGTATGCAAATTAAACGATTATTACTGGTTTGTGGAGCTGTTTTTGCTTTCAACGCAGAAGCACAGGAGTTTCAAGTTCCCGTGTCTGAGGCTCATGAAAAAATGGCCACGGGGAAATATCAACCTACATGGCAGTCTCTCCGTCAGCATAAGGTTCCGGAGTGGTTCCGCAATGCCAAGTTTGGAATTTGGGCACATTGGGGACCACAATGTGTCGAAGGCACGGGAGACTGGATGGCTCGCTCGATGTATATGGAAGGAAGCCGCGAATACAAACACCATGTTGAACACTATGGCCATCCTTCAGAGTTTGGGTTCAAGGACGTGCTTCCCTTGTTCAAGGCAGAGAACTGGGATCCTGACAAATTAGTGGAGAAATACAAGAAGGTGGGTGCCCAGTATTTCTTTGTCTTGGGCAATCATCATGACAATTTTGATCTATGGGACAGCAAATATCAGCCATGGAACGCCAAGAACATGGGTCCCCGGCGTGATGTGGTGGGAGAGTGGGCCCAAGCGGCTCGCAAGCACGGGTTGCCTTTTGGCATCAGTTTCCATGCCGACCATGCCTGGACATGGTATGAGCCGGCACAACGTTACGACCAGCGTGGTCCCAAGGCCGGTGTCTACTATGACGGTAAGATGACCAAGGCCGATGGGAAAGGAAAATGGTGGGAAGGGCTCGACCCGCAGGATCTCTACCAGCAAGATCACCCCATGAGCGACCGCAGCTGGAATAATGGACAGATTCACAGTCAGTGGGATTGGTCGAATGGAGCTGCGCTACCATCTCAGAAGTTCGTCACCAATTTCTACGACCGCTGCCTCGATGCCATCAACAGGTATAATCCCGACTTGATTTATTTCGACGTGACGGTGATTCCCTTTCATCAAATCAGTGATGCCGGATTGAAAATAGCAGCTCACTTCTACAATCATAATGCCCAGACCCACAAGGGAAAGGAAACCTCTGTGATGTTTGGGAAGATTCTCAACGAGGAACAGCGAGAAGCCATCACGTGGGATGTAGAGCGCGGTGCGCCGAATCAGATTATTGATGAGCCGTGGCAAACGTGCAACTGTATAGGAGGATGGCATTACAACACTTCTATCTATGAAAACAATGGTTATAAGTCTGCGGCAACAGTCGTGAAGCAGTTGGTGGATATTGTCAGTAAGAATGGCAACCTGCTGCTGAGCATTCCGTTGCGTGCTGATGGTACCTATGACGACAAGGAAGCCAAGGTGCTTGATGAATTGGGCGAATGGATGCAAGTCAACAAAGAGTCGATTATCGGCACGCGACCCTGGAAACTCTTTGGCGAAGGTCCTGTAGCTGAAGCGAATATCAAACTGAATGCACAGGGATTCAACGATGGGATGTATGGCAACATGACGTGTAAGGATATCCGGTTCAACCAGACTTCGAAATATCTCTATGCTACGGCCATGGGGTGGCCGGAGAGTGGACAACTCATCATCAAGTCATTAGCCAAGGGAAAATCGGGACTGACGCGCAAAATCAATGCTGTGGAACTGTTGGGATACGGTATGATTAAGACGCAACAAACGTCCAAGGGATTAGTGGTTAACCTTCCAAAACCAGTGAACAGTATAGCACCGGTTTTGAAGATTAAGAAGTAACGGTAACTGCTGCGGACATTCATTTAAGCATATGCACTTTCAAAAATGGTAAAATATAATTACCGTTTTTTGACCATTTATCTTCGAGACATTTAGCGAGAAAAGCGCCATCTTTTTTCGGCATAGCCGAGCCAGGCATTTCCCAAATGCGTAAGTTTGTTGCGATTGCAACCTTCTCATCGGGCGATTAGGCCTTTGTGGCTGCGCGGAAGAGCCTCAGTCGCACAGCGGTTGAGGCTTTCCCGTCATGCCGTTCGATACTCAATCGCAGGTCAAAAAGCAGGGGTAAGAAGTTCGTTTTTTCAAAACCGCTGACCGTCAGCCGTTTACAAACTACCGCAGATTTTGCGTATTTCGCGTGAAGTCAAACTTATTTTCAAATCAGCGAAAACTTGAAGACATTTTGTCAACATGTTTAACCTTTCATGATGACGCATGACTGTAATCCGGGATTAAGGCAAACTTCCTTAATTCCGTTTCGCGAAACCCAGCAGTTCTTTTAGTGTTACAGTTTTGTTGTTGATCAACGGGTTTGCCCAAAAACCGATGAATGTAATGTAGCCCATAAAAAGGATCACCAGGAGCATTCCCGTACGCAATGACGTCGCATCTGACAAGAGACTGATCAGCAGCGGCCCCCCTGCACCTCCGACAATTCCGGAACAGAGAATGCCGGCAAAGGAACCATGGTTTTGGGTCACTGTGTTCAGGGCCAGGGAGAAGACTATGGAGTACATCATGGAAATGCTGAAACCAATGGCTGGAAATGCCCACAGCGCAACGCTTGTCGGGCCAAACAGGGCAATCAGCAGCAAAGTTATGGAGAGCAGTCCGGAGATTTGCAACAGGCGCTTGCTGTCTATCAATCTCAGCAAAAACATACCAAAAAGGCACCCGACTGTCATTGTGCCCCAAAAGTAACTGATGCTCTGTGCACCCACTGTTTTGGGGTCAATGCCATGGTATTGTTCCAGGAAAGTACTCATGAAAATAGAGACACCTTGTTCTGTGCTAACATAACAAAAGATTCCCAAAAAGAAAAGCCAAACATATTTTTGACGGAATAATCTCTTATAGGAATCGGAAGAGCCACTGCGTTCATCATCTTTCAGTTCAATATGCGGAAAGCGAACAAAAGACACGATGAGCAGCATAACCAGCAACAACACTGCAAATATCCAATACAAGGAAACCCAGGGAAGATCGTTGGGAGTCATGCTGGCCAGCATATCCAGAAGGAAATTCTGCCCGTGCTGATAGACTCCCGGCTCAAGGGCATGGATCATCCAAGTGTAGACCAAAGGACTGATAAATGAGGCCACTCCAAATACAAACTGTGCCAATTCTGCTACAAAGGCGTAGTTTTCTTCTCCCCCTACAACGCGCTGAAGGGGATTGAGAACAGTCTGCAACATCGCCATTCCCAGTCCTATGATAAAGGAGGAAAGCAGCAACACCGGATAAGAAGGGAAGCATGCAAATAGGGTGGTTCCGATAAAAGGCATCAGGAACCCTGTGAACAACACCAGCTTCTCCCCGAATTTATCGATCAATACACCTGCCGGAATCGACATAATGGCATAGGCCAGGAAAAAAGAGGTCGGAATAAATCCTGCCATGGCCAAGTCTTTCAACTTGAAGTTATGGATAATGTCAGGAATTAACGGCCCGAGAATGTTGGTAATAAATGAGATGGTGAACCAAAACATCATGATGAGTACCAACATATTCCATCTCTTGTTGTTTTTCATTTCTTTCGTCTTTTTATAGGAATAATGATGCCGCTCCGACAAGTCCGGCTCTATTCCCTAATGATGCTACTACGATTTCTGTATTCAAGGCGCAGTCGGCTATGACATGCTCTCGCACAACCTTCCTGATATTCTCCATATAGAATGTGCCTGCCTCGGCTATGCCTCCACCTATCACGATTCGTTGGGGACTGAATATGTTGACAAACCCAGCGATTCCTCTCCCTAAATAATAGAAGTGCTCGTTCATACATTCGACAGCTGTCGGCAGGTTTTCCTGGTATAATCGGACGATTAACTCGCCGTTGATTTCGGCATCGAAACTTTGCCGACGTTCTTGGGCCAATGCACTGAAACGGCGAACCAAAGCAGACGTCGAAGCATAATGCTCCAAGCAGCCTACAGCTCCGCAGGCACAACGCTCGCCATTGGCTATCAACGGCACATGCCCCAACTCCATACCGCGGTTGGCATAGCCGTTGAAAGGTTTGCCATCGATAAAGACAGACCCGCCAATACCGGTTCCTACAGTTAGAAACACGACATGAGTATAGCCTTTCCCTGAACCGAATTTCATTTCTCCCCAACCCATCATGCCCGCGTCATTTCCAACCTTTACCGGCAAACTCATTTGTTCCTCCAAAGGAGAAGCCACATCGATGTTTTCCCAGCCGACAATGTTTTCTGCGCCTCCGAGCACTATACGGTTGCTCTCGTCTACGATTCCGGGTGTACCAAGTCCGATCCCCCGTACCTTAAGTTTTTGTTTGATGGCCTCATCTTTTAATAATGTAGCGGCTTTTGTCAGCTGTTCTATGACTTTCTCAGCTGAAACATGGGCCAAAGAGGGCAATCTTCCCTCAAGGAGAAGATCACCCGCTTGATTGACCAAAGCATATTTTATAGATGTGCCACCTAAATCAATACCTATTGCATATTCCATCATGTATCAAATTAGGAACCATTAAGTTCTTTCCACCCATATCGGAGAACTCCATGCCCATTGGCCGTCGCGCTGGCGAACCCTGACATAATAATAATCGGTATCTCTTTCGGGCTTGGTGTCTTCCATGTAGTGCTCCATCGTAAAGCAACTCTCCGGCATTGCGCGGTTGAAGAGAATCGCCTCGCTCAGCCATCCAATCATAAAATGTGAACGGGAGCCTTCGAGAAGTTCACCAAGCGAATGCTCAAACTTTTTGCCATTAAACTCGGCTGTAATCATGCCGTCTTTAGGCATCGTTACATCCAGAATAACGGCTTGCATGGCAGGAGTAGTCGTGTTAGGATTCTTAGAACTGTACATATCCAGCTCCGTATCCTTGTCTGTAACAGATAGGATGCGGTTGACCTTAGTCTCAAACTCCGTCTCGCCCGGTTGCGGAGAAGTGAAGGCTGCACCACGGAAGCAAGGTTCAACATGATTGATTTTCCCCTTGCTCACAGACAGTTTTCCCTGCCAGTGCACATATTTTTCTTCACGGTTCCACCCGAAGTCTACCTTCACCTTGCAGCGCACCATGTCTCCTTCCGGCATCTCCGGCAACAACGGACCGTTCAGGCGGGCAACGCATTTCCTGTTCTTGACGATATCAATATAATCGATGCAGCTTCCGCCTTCAACATTCAGGTAGATGCGCCGGCTGTTCCCCCGAACCACATCGCCGGGGAAGGCATCATTCAAGCGGAAATCTATATTGATTTTATCGCCCGTAGCACAGCAGACATGGCGGCGCTTCATGGCTTCCCAAAGATTGTCGCGGGTCAACGACTCCGCAAGAATACCGATGCGTCCGTCGCCATAACTGCCCGGATAGCCTGCATGTTGGTCTGTAGACCCCATGATGCCAAACTTCTTGCCCTGTTCCAATCCGCACTGAATGGTGCCGTTCCATTGACGAGGCCCCATGTCATGCAGATAATTATAGTCGCCCTGATCGCTTTCTGCCAATCCATGACGCGAATACATTTCTACAAATGGGGTCTGCTCTCCTTCGGTAAAGAAGTTCCAGTTATAGCCACGGTAACCGGTTTGATAACCCATGTGATGCGGAGTTATAAATACCTTCTGTCCACGTAGCTTCTGTTTCAGATCTTCTACAGAGGTGCATTCCACCAACGGTGCATGCAGATCATAATTCAGGGCTACGTGGTCACCATGTTGCATACTGTGAATTTCATAACTAACGAAGGTGAGGAATTTCCCCTCCTTGTTATATTCATTGGTCATGGCCACATACTTCTCATAGCCTCCTTGGCGTAGGCGCTTGAATGCACCGGTATGATAGTCGATTACCCATTTGAGACGCGGATCGTCCGCGCCGGGAATATCCGGCCACATAGCATGAGGTGTGACAGACACAAAATCCAACTGTTGCTTGGCCGCCTCGAATGCCGAGCGCATATCGCCGTGCCCATAGGTTATGTTGCAATGGTTGTGCAAGTCTCCCCAGAAATATTTCAGGTTGCTGGCAGAGGGCATCACCTTTTTGCCCATAGAAGCTCTCCGCTCGCATGCAGACAGCAAACTACCGGAAGCTGCCAGTCCAAGAAAAGACCAGCCTGAACGCTTCAAAAATGTTCTTCTATCCATAGTCTTCTTTTTAATTATTTGTTACTTTTTAATCGATAATCACCTTTGAAGAGTTCATGCTTCTTTTCGTCAGGGTCATCATCCTTATATTTTTTTTGAGTTTCCTTCAGGAGCGACATCAGTTCTGTCCGTTTGACGGCATATTCCGGTGTGTCAAACACATTGGTCATTTCATTCGGGTCTTTCTTCAAATCATACATTTCCCATTCGTCAATATTGTTATAGAAGTGTATCAGCTTGAAGTCTGCGGTACGAATACCATAGTGTCTCTTAACCGAATGTTCTGCAGGATACTCATAATAATGATAGTAGGCAGCCTTTCTCCAGTCTGGCGAAACCTTTCCTTCGTCTTCCAGAATCGATTTAAAAGATTGCCCTTGGATATCTGCGGGTATATCTACTCCAGCAAAATCCAATAATGTAGGAGCAAAGTCCACATTCATTGTTATGGCATTTGACAAACTACCTGCCTTAATAGCCTTGGGATAGCGGATAACCAGCGGCATGCGTTGGCATTCTTCATACATGAACCGTTTGTCGAACCAGCCGTGTTCGCCCAGGAAAAAGCCTTGATCTGAAGTATAGATAGTCGTCCCTTGAAAACATTTAACTTATTGATTATCAGTAAAATAATTAC
>CAYVGR010000105.1:0-8331 GCA_964450065.1 uncultured Prevotella sp.
CGGCAATGGAGAAGGCCACGGTGCGTAGGTGGTCGGCAATGACACGCATGGCGATGTCAATTTTCTCTTGGTTGTCTGCTGCCTTGCCATCTTTGCCGGACGGAGTTGTAAAGCCATATTTCTTCCCAGAGTGAATCTCGATCTCCTTGATGATAGGCTGGAAGATGTCGGTGTCGTAGTTAGAGTTTTTGCCTTGAAGCATACGCACGAGGCGCTCGAAGCCCATACCGGTATCGATGACGTTCATGGCCAATGGTTCCAGCGAGCCGTCAGACTTGCGGTTGAACTGCATGAACACAATGTTCCAGATTTCAATCACCTGTGGGTCGTCCATGTTGACCAGTTCGCGACCGGGCTTCTTGGCTTTCTCCTCGGCCGGTCGGGAGTCGATGTGTATCTCCGAACACGGACCGCATGGACCGGTGTCACCCATTTCCCAGAAATTGTCGTGCTTGTTTCCATTAATGATATGGTCTTCGGGCAGATGTTTGCTCCAGTATTTGGCAGCCTCATCGTCGCGTGGAATGTTTTCCTCGGGCGAGCCTTCGAACACGGTGACGTACAGGTCGGCTGGGTCGAGGCGCAACACGTCCACCAGAAACTCCCATGCGTAGTCGATAGCTCCTTCCTTAAAATAGTCGCCAAAACTCCAGTTGCCGAGCATCTCGAACATGGTGTGGTGATAGGTGTCGTGCCCCACCTCCTCTAAGTCGTTGTGCTTACCGCTTACGCGCAGGCATTTCTGCGAGTTGGTGCGGCGGCGCGGTTCGGGCTCCTTGGTGCCTAAGATAATATCTTTCCACTGGTTCATACCAGCGTTGGTAAACATCAGCGTGGGGTCGTCCTTAATCACCATGGGTGCCGACGGGACGATGACGTGACCTTTCGACTCGAAGAACTTCTTGTATGAGTCGCGAATTTCGTTTGCTGTCATCATTGTATTCTTATTTTGCTTTTTAATTCTTTTCATGTGGAAATGGACTGGAGCGAACCTTCTCCCTCTCTCTTTGTGCGAAGACTTGGTCTCAATGGTTATCAATTCATGCGGAGATGCAGAGAAAACGTAGCTTAGCCATATATTGTCAAGGGAAGGAAGGGCATGTGGAGCAGCATGGTAGCACCATGTCATATCATTGCATTCACAAAAGCATGGTTTCCTTTCTTCTTTGGCAATTTTGTGCAAAGTTACTAAAAAGAATGCACATAGGCGGTTGCAGAGAAAAGATAATTCGCGTACTCTTATATTTTTTATTAAATAGTCGGTTGCGATTCGGTATCTATTCAATCTTTTTGTTATCTTTGCAAAAAGAACTTTTGAATAAAGTTACTCGAACTCCTGCATTGCAACTAAAATGATCCCGGATGACATTAAAAAAAAATCCTACCCCTAAACTCTATTATTCCATCAAGGAAGTAGCGCAGATGATTGGTGTGAACGAAAGCACGTTGCGCTATTGGGAAACCGAATTCCCCAACCTCAGGCCCAGGACTGTGGCATCGACCAAAGTGCGCCAGTACACAGACAAGGACATAGAAGAAATCAGAGTGATTCATAATCTGGTCAAGGTGCGGGGCTTTAGGATTGCTGCTGCACGCAAGTATATGCACCACAATCGTGAAGCGGTAGACCGTAGTGCGGAGGTGTTGGAGATGCTTATAGGTGTGCGTGAGCAGCTGAAGGAATTGAAAAAGCGAATCGACGGGTTGGTATAAATCGCCGCAGATTCGGTTGATATGAGTCGCACCATGGTTTGATCAAATTTTGGTTATCAAGCGCACAAAGATTGGGTGAAAATGAAACAAGCTCGCTGGTTACCAGCGAGCTTGTTGTCAAAAAGTTGGGGTACTAGGATTCGAACCTAGAATGACAGGACCAGAATCTGTAGTGTTACCATTACACCATACCCCAAAGTCATTCGCAATGCGTTTTTAGAATTGCGTGTGCAAAGGTAGATGTTTTTTTTGAATGAACCAAATAATTAAAGATTTATTTTACATGTGCTCGGCGAGCTTGCAAATTTACTCGTTAATTTGATATTCAAATTTAATGTATGGCTTGTCTGTGTGAGTCACTTTTCCATCTATTTATGAATGAAATCCTAAAACTTTCAATATAGCCATTTTTATTGACAAACATCCCTCTGTATTTCGCTTATTTGAAAATCAAAATCCTTTGGCGTGAAATTCGTGAAATATGAGATAATTTGTAGTTGGTTAGTAATCAGGTGTATAGCAAAATCTGCCTTTCTGGTGCCAACTTCATGCCCTGCGATTGGATATCGAATGACATCGTGGTTAAGCTTTAGTCACGGTGCGACAACAGCTCATTCACGCGATCTTTAAGCCCAAACCACGGTGTCAAAAGATAATAAACGCATGGTCTTTGATTTTTTTCGCTCATCCAGATTGAAATAAGTCGAAAAAACATGGCGCTTTTTTCTCTGGATGCAACAAATATAGTTACCGATAAACAGTAATTATATTTTACATAAATAATTAATAATGTTTTGTCCCTGTAAAGGTAGGTTATGTATTAAAACATCGTTATGGTATAAAGGTATATCACGGCAGCAGGAATGGCCATGAGGCTGGAGTCGAAACGGTCGAGCATGCCACCGTGTCCGGGCAGGATGCTGCCGCTGTCCTTAATACCGAGCGTACGCTTGAAAAGGCTCTCCACAAGATCGCCCCATGTGCCGAAAACGCATACCACACCTCCCAAACCTATCCATTGATAGATGTTCAGCGTGTGGGTGGTGGTGCCGTTATTGGCCAGGTAGCCTATGATTCCGGCAACGATAAGTACTAATATACCTCCGCCAATACTGCCTTCCCACGATTTGGCCGGGGATATGCGGGGGAAGAGTTTGTGTTTGCCAAACAGTGTGCCGGTGCAATAGGCACCTGTATCATTAACCCATAAGAAAATAAAAATACTCAAGGGTAATAAGGTGTCAAAGCGAATGCCACTGCCATCGGGTGCTATCTCAAAGGCAAGAATATTGATTAAAGCAAAGGGGAGGGCAATATACATTTGTCCGAGCATGGTATAGGCCCAATCGTTGATGGCATTTTTGCTACCGACATATAGTTCGATAATAAACAGATAAGCTATCGAAAGGATATAAGGCACTATCACAACGAAGTTGCCAACGATTCCCGTTCGCCATGCTGCCACGGCAAAAAACAAATACACTGCAGCCACGGTGGAGATGAATCGGTTTACCTGTACGTTGTTGGCATAGTTGTTGACCAGTCCGGTATATTCCCAGACACAGAGCCCCGTAATGACGGTGAACAGCAGTATCATGGCTCTTGGATTGAGAAATCCGGCCACCATAATGGCCACAAACAACACACCGGTGATGGTTCTGACGATTAAATTCTTTTGTTTATTGCTCATAAAATGATAAAAGAAGGGTGAAAAGTGAAGAGAAAAAGGAAGAAGAATTAGGAGGAAGGGGAAGAGATATGAGAGAGGGAGGAGAGAAAAACCATACCCACCTCTCTCAATGTTCTATTCTATTTCTCTGTTTCCGAATCCTTCTTCTGTGACGTTTCGCCTTGGGTCTGCGTTTCTTCATGTTTGATGAGGGCAGCTTCGTGTTCAGCCTGCGCCTGCTTCACAGCCTCTGGCATATCTTCCAGCTTGGGAGATTCGGCCTTTTCTCGAGCCTCCTGAAGGGCCTTGTTTTCTTTCAGGATTTCCTCTGTGCGACTCACCCAAGGACGTTTGCCAAAGATTTTCTCCACATCTTCAGCAAAAATCACCTCTTTGGCAAACAGCAAGTCGGCCAGTTGCTTATGTCCTTCCTTGTACTCGGTCAGTATTTGTTTGGCCCGATCATATTCCTCATTGATGATTCTCAGCACTTCAGCATCCATCACTTTGGCCGTGGACTCGCTGTAAGGACGTTGGAACTGGTATTCCTGATTGTTGTAATAGCAGACGTTGGGTAGCTTGTCGCTCATCCCGGCGTATGCCACCATACCGTAAGCACTCTTCGTGGCACGCTCCAAATCGTTCATGGCACCTGTGGAGATATGTCCGATGAACAACTCTTCGGCAGCTCGTCCGCCCAGTATGGCACACATCTCGTCGAGCATTTGGTCCTTGGTCGTGATGACATGCTCCTCGGGCATATACCAGGCGGCACCGAGAGCCTGCCCGCGCGGCACTATGGTTACCTTAACCAATGGGTTTGCATGTTGGCAGAACCAACTAACGGTAGCATGTCCGGCCTCGTGGATGGCAATACTTCTTTTTTCGACTTGAGTCATCACCTTGGTCTTCTTTTCGAGTCCGCCGATGATGCGGTCTACGGCATCGAGGAAGTCCTGCCTGTTCACGTAAGGCTTATCATGGCGTGCAGCAATCAGCGCGGCCTCGTTACAAACATTGGCAATGTCTGCCCCCGAGAATCCCGGGGTTTGGCGAGCCAGAAAATCAATATCAAGACTGTCGTCGGTCTTCAAGGGTCTGAGGTGTACCTGGAAGATGGCCTTGCGTTCGGTGAGGTCGGGCAGGTCTACGCTAATCTGTCGGTCGAAGCGACCGGCACGCAACAACGCCTTGTCGAGCATGTCGGCACGGTTGGTGGCAGCCAACACGATGACACCCGAGTTGGTACCAAATCCGTCCATCTCGGTAAGCAGGGCGTTGAGCGTATTCTCACGCTCATCGTTACCACCCATGGAGGGATTCTTGGAGCGTGCACGTCCCACGGCATCTATCTCGTCGATGAAGATGATGCACGGAGCCTTTTGCTTGGCTTGCGCAAACACATCACGCACACGACTGGCACCCACTCCGACAAACATTTCAACGAAGTCGGAACCCGACATCGAGAAGAAAGGCACACCGGCTTCTCCGGCTACAGCCTTGGCCAAAAGTGTCTTACCTGTTCCCGGAGGACCGATAAGCAGTGCGCCCTTGGGAATCTTCCCTCCCAAATCGGTATATTTTTGTGGATTCTTCAGGAACTCTACAATTTCTTGCACCTCCTGCTTGGCACCTTCTTGTCCGGCTACATCCTTGAAGGTAATGCCCAGCTCGTTACCCTTCTCGAAGAGTTTGGCCTTACTCTTGCCCACGTTGAACATGCCTCCTCCGGCTCCACCGCCACTCATGCGACGGCTGAAAAAATAAATCAAGCCAAAGAAAAAGATCAGAGGAAGCAGGTTAATAAGGATGGCCACGAAGTCGCTTCCTTTCTCATTCTTATAACTGAATCCGGGAATCTTGCCTTTCTGCTGCTGCGCAGTGAGATATTTTTCAAGCTCATCTACTGAGCCAAATTGCACGGTGAGATAGGGATTGTTGCCCGTTTGCTTAGCCGTCTGCTTAAAAATTGTGCGGATAAACTTGGGCTTGACATACATACGAAGGGTGTTATCGGTTTTGTTGATAATCACATTCTGGGCATAGCCCTTTTCGATGTAGCTCTTGAAATCTGTGTACGGAACCTCTTTGCCCGCGCCGGAGCCCTGAGCAAGCGACTCTCCGCCACCGGTAAAGAACAGAATGGCAAGCGATACAGCGATGATGATGTATATCCAGTTCATGTTGAACTTGGGCATCTTCGGCTGGTCGTCGTTGTTATTTTGATTTTGTCTTTTGTTGTTGTCCATCGTTGAACATTTGATTGTTATACTCTTTCCTCCATCAAACGATGTGCCAATAATTAGTCGATATTGGGTATTTTAGTTAATTTAGCATCTTCCCAAAGTTCTTCAAGGTTATAGAAGACACGCGCTTCCGGTTGGAAAACGTGCACCAACACGTCTACAAAGTCTATGGCCACCCATTGGTTATAGCCCAATCCGTTTACGCCTACAGGTTTTTCATTCATTTCCTTGCGGCATATCTCGCCCACGGATTCGGCAATAGCCTCCACCTGATTGGATGAATCTCCCTGGCAAATCACGAAATAGTTGGTGATTGCTCCCTCTATATCGCTAAGGTCTACGACAACGATGTCCCGACCTTTTTTGTCCTGAATACCTTTGGTAATGGTTTTAACGAGTTCTGTTGTTACTGTCATTGAAAAGCTTAAAATAGTTACACATTATTTATTAATAAACTATATGTATAGCGCAAAGTTACACCGAATAATTGAGATAACACGACTTTTGGGTTATTATTTATTGTTTTTATGTAGCTGTTCGTAAATATTTGCTACTGTATTTACAGTGATATGTACAACCTTGAAACAGGAAACCATAACATTTCCTTAGCCCCGTTAATATATAAATTAATTGTTTGGTTATTTCAAATTTATTATTTATTTTTGCGACTATTCAATTACCTAAATCATTTCAAGAGTCAGGCTTATTTATATTGAACAGACTCGAAACAACAAAAACATCAACCGCATGGAAAGTAAAAAACTAAAAGAGATGCTCTCTCATTTTATAACAGAGGGGGTTGTAGATACTATTTTACCATTGGGCAATGGCCTAATCAATGATACTTATAAGATAACAACAAAAGGTAATTCTCCTGATTACGTGTTGCAACGTATCAATAATGCAGTCTTTACGGATGTTGATATGCTCCAGCATAATATAGAGGTGGTGACTTCCCATATTCGTCACAAGTTAGAGAAACAAGGAGAAGAAGATATTGATAGGAAGGTGCTTCGGTTGATACCTACCGATGAGGGTAAAACTTATTTTAAGGATACCGACGGGAAATATTGGCGTGTCTCCGTTTTTATTCCCCGTGCCAAGACATTCGAGACTGTAAATCCCGAGTATTCATACGATGCAGGGAAAGCTTTCGGACACTTTGAATCGATGTTGGTAGACGTATCCGAAGAATTGGGCGAAACTATCCCGGACTTCCATAATATGGAGCTGCGTATGCAACAGTTGCGCGAAGCTGTTCAAGCCAACCCAAAGGGCAGGCTGACAGAAGTGCAAAGCATGATTGACGAGCTGGAAAGTCATGCCGAAGAGATGTGCAAGGCAGAACGCCTGCACCGTGAGGGTAAGTTGAAAAAACGCATCTGCCATTGCGACACCAAAGTCAACAACATGTTGTTTGATGAAAACGGGAAGGTGTTGTGTGTCATAGATCTGGATACCGTGATGCCAAGTTTCGTGTTTTCCGATTATGGAGATTTTTTGCGTACTGGAGCTAATACTGTGCCGGAGGATTCGCCTGAGTTCGATAAGATTGATTTCCGCATGGACATTTTCGAGGCATTTACTCGAGGATATCTTGATTCTGCTCAAAGTTTTCTGGAGCCAATAGAGATTGAAAACCTCCCGTATGCCGCCAAGTTGTTCCCGTTTATGCAATGTGTCAGGTTTTTGACAGATTATATCAATGGCGATATTTACTACAAGATTACGTATGACAACCACAATTTAGTACGTGCACAAAACCAACTGTGCCTGTTCCGCAGTGTTTGTAAACACGAGCCCGAAATGACAAATTTCATCAAATCTTGTCTGAAAAACAAATAAATCATGAAGCAATTATTTGTAAGAAAACTAACAGAAACCCTGCATGCGGCAGCTGATGTTCCGACCATTATGGATTTGGAAGGCATTGAATATGAAGCCATTGACAATGCTAATTGGGCTGCGGAATATCCCTACACACCACAGGTGAGGTTTCGGATGGCATACAACAACGAAGCTGTATTATTACATTATCATGTAACGGAGGACAGTGTTCGTGCTGCGGCACCCAAGGATAACGGCCATGTATGGGAAGACTCATGTTGCGAGTTCTTCTCTCAGCCGGCCGATGATGATACATATTATAATATAGAATGTAACTGTGCAGGTACCCTGTTGGTTGGTTGCGGACAAGGAAGAGATGGCAGAACCTTGGTTCCACAGGCCGTATTGGACAATGTGGATCGGTGGTCGTCATTGGGTCGCCATCCATTTGAAGAGCGAATCGGCGTTTGCGAATGGCAGTTGGCTCTTGTCATTCCCCTGCAAACATTCTTTATGCACCAGGTAAAATCGCTGAGTGGCCGAACCGTTCGCGCTAATTTTTATAAGTGCGGCGATGCCTTGCAAAAGCCACATTTTCTGTCTTGGAATCCAATAGAGATAGAAAAACCAGACTTTCACCGCCCCGATTTTTTCGGAGAAATCACATTTGAATAAATCGTACCCATGGTGTGGGTGACTTGGTATTCTTATTCGAACTTACGAGAGGATACTTTATAGACAATATTTGGGGAGTTGAGACAGTAGGAAGAGATTTTCTCTCCTAACTTCTTCAACTCCCCAAATGGTATGCGCTATCGATAGATTATTTCTCCGGCACTTCTTCAAGAGCCTTGGTGAGCAATTTCCAGAAAGGCT
>CAYVGR010000106.1:0-8298 GCA_964450065.1 uncultured Prevotella sp.
ATTGATGCGCACCAAGTCCTTGACCCATGGAATGGTGAGCAGGTTGTCTCCGATGGCAATCTCGCACGTAGTCTCAAAGCCCACGTCGAGCAACAGTTTGTCGAGGAATGCCGAGTCGAGCACGATGTCACGGTGGTTGCTCACGAAAGTGTAGCGATGCTTGATATTGATGCTGGTGGCATCGATGCTGCAGCCCCAGCTCCTCTCTCTGATGAGTTTTTGGAGAACAGGATAACATATTGCCTTCTGGAACTCCAGGTTGGTCTTGCATTGCAATATTCTCTTAGAGAGGTCCTCAAAGGTAACCTCTGGGAACATATAGCCAGCAACTTGCCTAAACTGCGGGTCTGCCAGCAGTCGGTCGTACACTTCGGGCAGTTCCTCAGAAACGATAGGTCGAATGGAATCAAATTCTTCGGGAATATTCATAATCTTTTTTTGGTGTTAGTGCGAGTCATTTATTTGGTCATAGACCTATTTCAGCGATAATCAGCTCTATGCCCAGTTCCTCGATGCGGTCGCGGTCTGCCGCTCGCAGGTTTGAGTCGGTAATGATGGTGTCTACGGTCTCCATGTCGCATATCTTGGCAAAGCCCCGCCTTCCAAACTTGGAAGAGTCGGCCAGCACAATGGTGCGTTGCGCCGCTTCTATCATCTGTCGGTTTAGAAGCGCCTCACTGAGATCGGTGGTGGAGATGCCGTAATCAAAGTCAATGCCATCGACGCCGAGGAACAGCTTGCTAAACGAAGTGTCGCATAGCAAACTCTCGCTGTATTGGCCCACCACCGACAAGCTACTCTGCCGCAGGTTTCCGCCCAGTTGCACGACATCTATACCATCAATCTGTGACAGGTTGGTAGATGCGGGCAGCGCGGCCGAGACAACCATGAGCCTGTGCTTGGGCTTGATACATTTGGAGAAAGCGTGTATGGTGGTGCCAGAGGCGATGATAATGGAGTCGTTGTATTCAATGAGCTTCGCCGCCTCCATACCTATTCTATGTTTCTCTTCCATATTGAGAAGCTCTTTCTCGTTGACCGAGCAGTTGACAGCAAAGGGGTTGATGGCTATAGCCCGGCCATGGCTACGGTAGAGCTTACCCTCCTTCTCCAAGGCGGTAAGATCCTTTCGGATAGTGACAGGTGAGACGTTGAGCTGCTCAGCCAAATCCGAGACTTGGAGAACGTCTTGCTTGATAAACTGCTCCAATATGACATCGCGCCTTTCTTCCTTTGTCATCGTGGTCTTTTTTACAGGATAATGTTCCTTGCAACAGACTTGGCAAGGATATACACCAGATAAATTTTGTACAAATATACGCAAATGTCGTTGTTTGGGATACGAGCCAAGCAGCTTTAACATATTATTAACAATAGGCCAGGCTTCATAGCCGTAATCCTTGGCAAATATCGCAAGCACAGCGATTTGCATCGAGGCCAAAGCTGGGTAGCGTGTTAGGAGTCGTGCCTAAGCGGTAAGGGAGAGCCTTAGGTGTCATGGAAGACCACAATAACAAACTACGAGTACATCATAAAATACAATATGTGAAAAGAGAAAAGATATGAGATTTTGATGTCTAAACTGTATTGAAATCACACCAGTGATGTTTCGATTTAATATTGCTAAGTTTCGATTTAACCTTAATTTAGTTAAAATATGATAACAAAACACGGATGATGACCAATAAGGACTTATCTTTGTTTCGTTGTAAAGCGAATAGCATATAATATCGAAACTACGGCTGGTTGATTCTCATCAAAATTGCATCGAGATGGGTTTCTCCCGACGCAAACACCTAATTACAAACCCTAATATGAAGGAATTTGAAGCGGACGTTATAGTCATAGGCGGAGGCATTACTGGCGCGGGCGTGGCAAGAGATTGCGCGATGCGCGGCCTGAAAGTCTTGCTGGTGGAAAAGCAGGATTTCACGAACGGAGCTACCGGTAGAAACCACGGCCTGATGCACAGCGGGGCACGCTATGCCGTGACAGACCTCGAATCGGCGAAAGAATGCATCAAAGAGAACATGATTATGCGTAAGATCGCACGCCATTGCGTCGAGGAAACCGACGGACTGTTCATTACGCTGCCCGAGGACGACTTCGCCTTCCAGGCCAAGTTCGTAGATGCCTGCCGGACGGCGGGCATCCGTGCCGACATCATCGACCCGACGGAGGCCCGGCATCTTGAGCCGTCTGTCAATCCGGATTTAATAGGAGCCGTAAGAGTGCCCGACGCATCTATCGATCCTTTTAGGCTTACCATGGCAAACCTGATAGACGCCCGGCAGCATGGCGCCACCGTGCTGAACTATCATGAGGTGACGGGCTTTATCCTGGAGAGTGGCCGGGTAACGGGCGTAGAGATAAAAGATTGCCATACGGGCGAGGCCATGACGGCACATGCCGCATTGGTGGTCAACGCCGCGGGTATCTGGGGGCATTTGCTCGTCAAGATGGCCGGCGTAGAAGTGAACATGTTTCCGGCGAAGGGCACACTGCTCATCTTTGGGCACCGCGTCAACAACATGGTAATAAATCGCTGCCGCAAGCCTGACAACGCCGACATTCTCGTGCCCGACGATGCTGTATGCGTAATTGGAACGACCAGCGACCGCGTCGGCTATGACGAGATAGACCATTTGACCATTACACCTGAGGAGGTTGAGACCCTGATTACAGAAGGCATGAAGCTGGCTCCGGCCTTGGCCTCAACACGCATTCTACGAGCCTACGCCGGTGTGCGTCCCCTCGTGGCAGCCGACAACGACCCGACCGGCAGGGAAATCAGCCGAGGAATCGTATTACTGGATCATGAGACGCGCGACGGGTTAGCTGGGCTGATTACCATTACAGGCGGAAAGATGATAACCTACCGCATGATGGCCGAAATGGCTACCGACCTGGTTTGCAAGAAACTGGGCATTGATGAGAAATGCAAGACCGCCGACACGCCCCTGCCAGGCTCGGAGAACCTTTCTGAAAAGAACGGGGATCTGGTATATCAAATTGCCTTGGGGCGCCATGGAAGCATGACTCCATGCGCAGAATTGGACACGCCGGAAAGCCGAGCCTTAGTTTGCGAGTGTGAGCATGTGACGGTGGGAGAAATGCAGTTCGCAGTGAACGAGATGCACACCCTAAACCTGAAAAACCTAAGACGGCGTACCCGTGTGAGCATGGGCACGTGCCAAGGACAACTATGCGTGTTGCGCGCAGCCGGCGTGCTGTGCGGCATGAAGGGGTCGGCTGCAACAGATGCACGGCATGACTTGGCAGAAAGCATGCAGGAAAGATGGAAGGGAATGAAGCCCGTAGCGTGGGGCGACACACTAAAGGAAGCACAGCTCTCCTCTTACATATATAGCGGATTGTATGGTCTCGGCCATGCTGCAAAATAAAAACTCTATCTGATGAAATTCAATACTATTGTTATCGGGGGCGGTCTCGCCGGCTATACCTGCGCCATTAAGCTGGCGGAGGAGGGGCAGCACGTTCTCCTCGTATCTGCGGGAGAGAGCAGCCTGCACTTCTCTTCGGGCAGCTTCGACCTGCTGGGCTACGACGAGGGCGGGCAGGTGGTTAGCTCTCCGACCGAAGCAGTACAGCGGCTTCCGCTTTCCCATCCATATCGGAAAGTGAAAGATTTCCCTGCGAAAGCAGAGGATGCAAAGAGGCTGCTCAGCCAAGCCGGACTGACCTTCAAGGGCGACGTGTCGGCAAATCATTTCCGTCTCACACCCGTGGGTATGCTGATGCCCACATGGCTTTCACTTGACGGAATGGTCGTTTTTCCAACAACAGACTCAAAACCATGGGAATCGGCAGCGATTGTATGCCCCATGGGATTCCTCGACTTCCCTACGCCGTTTGTCCAAGATAGCCTGTCCGCCATGGGCATCAGGACAAGAACCCTAACCATAACAACAGCAGAACTGGAGTATGCAAGGGAAAGCACGTCGGAGATGAGAGCTACTAACCTGGCCAGAAGACTGGAGAGGGGGAAGGGTATTGAGGCTGTGGCACAAGCTATCAACGCATTGGATATCAAAGAGAGCGTCATCCTGATGCCTGCTATCTTCGGCTATGACGACCCAAGTGCTGCCAACAAGTTGCAGAAACTGGTTCATAAGCCTGTTGTCTTTAGTCCCACCATCCCACCGTCAGTGCCAGGCGTATTGATGCAAAAGGCTTTGAAACAGCGGCTAAGAAATCTCGGCGGCATGATTTTGGACAACAATACCGTGCTGGGCGGCACCATCACCGACTGTCTCGAAAACATCGTAACCGACAAGATTGAAGACCCTATGCTTGCCGCAGACCATTTCGTACTGGCTACTGGCACCTTCCTCAGCGGTGGTTTGACATCTAACTATACCCACGTGAGCGAGCCGATCTTCGGACTTGACGTTGATGCCGACACCAACCGCCAAGCTTGGCATGCTGAAGATTTCTACGAGAAACAGCCATATATGAGATTTGGCGTACACACAGATGATGCCTTTCACACGTCCAAGGATGGCAAAACCATACCCAACCTCTATGCCATAGGCAGTGTTCTCAGTGGGAAAGACAGTGTCAGGGCGGCAGACAGGGAAGGCGTGGACATGCTCACGGCTCTGCAAACGGCTCAAAATATCCTTGACGTATCATAAGAAAACCCCTACAACAGAATGTACGACTGGCGCAAAACTCATGAAATGCGCCCTTAAACAATATTAGGTGGATGAAAAAGGAAATCCAAGCAAACAACATCAGCCAGCATAATCTGGAACAGTGCCTGAAGTGCACGATATGCACCGCATACTGTCCGGTTTCCGCCGTAGAGCCTAAATATCTCGGGCCTAAGCTGTCGGGACCAGACTTGGAGCGCTACCGGATGAAAGATCCGAAAATCGCCGATGACACGCTAAAGATGTGCCTCAACTGCAAGCGGTGTGAAATAGCATGCCCCTCTGGTGTGCATATTGGCGACCTAATACAGGCGGCGAGAATCAAATACTCCAAGCACATTCCGGGACTTAGGGACAGGATGCTGGCCAATACCGACTTTGTAGGCACTATGGCCACTATGGTGTCGCCAATAGTCAATTTCTCACTGGGTCTCAAACCCACCAAAGCCTTGCTGCACTCGGTGATGAAAATAGACAAGCACCGCACGTTCCCTGCCTACGCCAACCAGAAATTCGAGACCTGGTTTGTCCGCGAGGCACAGGACAAGCAATCGCAGTTCAATCGCTTTGTCAGCTATTTCCATGGCTGCTATGTCAATTATAACTTCCCGCAGCTTGGCAAAGACCTGGTGAAGATCCTGAACGCCTGCAACTATGGCGTGCATCTCCTCGAGAAAGAGAAATGCTGCGGAGTTGCTCTCATTGCCAACGGGTTGTCGGGACAGGCCAGAAAACAGGGGCTAACGAACATGGCCTCCATACGCAAGGCAATCGACAACCACGATGAGGCTATCCTAACCACAAGCTCAACATGCACGTTCACGATGCGCGATGAATATCCGGAGCTACTGGATATTGACAATAGCGATGTGCGGCAAAGTCTCCTCCTGGCTACGAGATTTATCTTCACGCTTGTGGACAAAGGCAAGATAAGGCTGGCTTTCCGCAACGACTATCATGCCCGGCTGGCTTATCACACCGCATGCCACATGGAGCGGATGGGATGGGTCATGTATAGTACGGAGCTGCTGCGGATGATACCAGGCGTAGAGCTCACCGTGCTTGAAAGCACGTGCTGCGGCATAGCCGGAACGTATGGCTTCAAACGTGAGAACTACGAGCGGTCGCAGAAAATCGGAGCCACGCTTTTCGAACACATCGAAAGAGCCCACCCAGATTATGTGGTAACCGACTGCGAGACCTGCAAATGGCAAATTGAGATGTCTACACCATACCCGGTCATGAATCCCATCAGCATCCTCGCTGACGCACTGGATGTGGAAAAGACACAGATGCTGAACCAAACCACAAGCCATCAGCCTGAATCCTAATCACACAACACCTGCCCTGCTACTGTCATATCCCGGGGCACGGGGCGTGAGAAGAAATATAAACCTAGTTCTTTTAATATTTATCAATGATGATTACCTAATTCAAAACTATTATGAAAAATCTTGTAATTACAATGCTCATGGCTGGCTCATGCCTCAATTTGCTCGCCGCAGAGCCTACGGTTGTGGAAAACAATGCCGAAGAGAGTGCTTCTGTTCAAAAAACGGACATCGCCAAAGAGATTGCAAAGGCTGTAAAAATCTCGGGATACCTGCAAACTGGCTGGAACTATAGCACGGCCGGCGAAGGATCTTCTTCTTTTCAGGCTAAAAGACTTCGCCTGATTGCCGACGCAGCTTTAACTTCAAAGTTAGCTTTCAGACTTCAGGTTGAAGCTTTTAACGGCATCGCAGGGTCAACAAATGGGAATGGCCAAAAGAACCTTCAAGTCATGGACGCATTTGCGACCTATACGTTCAGTCCTGCCTTTAAGGTTAGGGCCGGCCAATACTACCTACCCCTCGGTTATGAGAATTATGACAGCTCTCCATCCACTTTGGAGACAGTAGACTTTTCGAACATTTGCTACCGGATGGTTTGCAGGAATCCCCATGAGTACAATATTGTGGATTACGGACGTGACTTGGGTATCATGATTACGGGAGACCTGTTCCGCTCCCCGGAAGGGTTCAACTATTTAAGATATGACTTGTCGCTTACCAATGGATCGCTTCCCTCTAAGGACGATGCGAATAAGTCGAAGGACGTAGCCGCCGCTATCACTGTTCGTCCCGTGAAATATTTTAGCTTGAAGGCTTCCTATGGGTGGGGCGAAGGCACCAAAGACTATAAAGATATGAACAGGCTGATTTTGGGAGCATGGTATAACAACCCGGATGGCTTTTTCTTGCGCGCGGAATACGGCCTTTTGAAAGGGGAGAAGAAAACCTTTGACGAACGTGGGGCTTACGCTATTACCGGCTATCATTTTCAAACCAACTGTGGGGAGTTCCTGCCTGTAGTGCGCTATGATATGTATAGGGACAAAGTGCTCGATGCCACTTCTAATAACTATGACCGCATTTTAGCCGGTCTCACATACCAACCCTTTTCAAACTTTAAGATTCAATTAAACTACCAACATGGTTTCTACACTGACAAGGCTGCAAAGGCCATTGGAAAGGATGGGTATGACCAGGTTCAACTGATGGGTATGTTTAAATTCTAATCGTTAAATCCATTTTAAATTTTAATAACATGAAAAAGATTATCATCTCCATTGCACTGGCTGTCATGCCTCTATCCTCCCTGTTCGCACAACATATAGGAGAAGAATACCGCTTAAAAAAGGTCATTCCCGTGGAGGGACGGCAAGGTATCGCCATTGACGAAAACTACTATTACGTTTCCAACACAAAAGCTTTATACAAGTACGACAAGGAAGGCAACCTTCTGTTGAAAAACGACAAGCCTTTTAAAGATCCCAAAAAGGTTAATCACTTCGGAGATATCGATGTGTTTAACGGAGAAATTTACGCAGGGGCGGAGTTGTTTGAATACGGACGCGGGTTTAATATTGTTATTTCGGTATACGATGCGAAGACCCTGCAATGGAAACGCGACATTCCATGGTCTCCAGAGTCTGGTCAAGTTGAAGTTTCCGGATTAGCTATCGATAGGGAAAAAAACATGATCTGGATGTCCGACTGGGTGGATAGCCGCTATGTATATTGCTATAGTCTCGAAACAGGCAAATACTACACAAAAATGCAGTGCCGCCCCACTCCCTATTGGACGCAGGGCATATTTATCGCAGATGGTAAAATGCTGTTTACTGCCGATGATGGGGAGTCGACATACCATATTGCCGATAATATTTATGTTGCGGATATCAACGAGGTGCCTTTCACTGGTTTAGTACAGGGGACGGAAGTGGTGAAAGACACTCCTTTCTCTGTCAAATTGGATCAAAACGGCAAAGTGGTAACACGTACGGGGCTTGTTGCCGGCGGGGCCAAGGCCGGAACACTTAAGCTTTTCCGTGAAATGGTTGATTTTCGCCGCGCCGGTGAGATTGAGGGAATCTCCATTGACCCAACGAACGACGACTTAGTGGTTTTAAACAACCGAGGAACACAAATCATCCTTGGTATGTCTCAAGGCCCCTTTGAAAAAGAAGGGTACACAAAAGAAGTTCACGAACTTTATATCTACGAGAAAATTAAATAGGATATACTTAATTAGTCGACCCTCAAAAAGGCGACATCGCATTTTTCATATAGACCTGCGG
>CAYVGR010000107.1:0-8220 GCA_964450065.1 uncultured Prevotella sp.
CCGCAGGTCTATATGAAAAATGCGATGTCGCCTTTTTGAGGGTCGACTAGCTAAACTATTTGATGAGGATTTTTGGGTGACGCAATGACGAAGTCAGGAAAAATAAGCTTGCTAAACTAAAAAAAATAGATATAATAAATACATACATCAAAAGACTTGGTTATGACTGTTTGCCATGTTGACATAAAATATAACCCTATATGCCAACATCTTTTGATGTATGTATTAAAATATTGACAAA
Organism: uncultured Prevotella sp.; assembly: GCA_964450065.1. Lineage (GTDB taxonomy): Bacteria > Bacteroidota > Bacteroidia > Bacteroidales > Bacteroidaceae > Prevotella. The sequence continues at coordinate 242 of CAYVGR010000107.1, forward strand.
TTGCTTAGTAAAGCAAAGTTATTCTTGCATAAGGAAGTTCTTGAAAGATTCGAAGCTGTTGTCCATCTCAACACTCTGCTTCTCGCCTTTCATAAAATCTTGAAGACGTCGGGGAATGGCTATATCCGTCCTGAGAATATCGTCCACCTTCTCCTTAAACTTGGCAGGGTGTGCAGTTTCGAGAAATACTCCCACCTCGTCATTGCTGAGTTGTTCTTTCAGAGCCTGGTAGCCGCAAGCTCCATGTGGATCGAGCACGTAGCCGGTGGAGGCATAACATGCCTTCATGGTACCCCTGATGCGATCGTCGGAATAGGTAGCACCGCTAATGTCGGCTTTGATTTTATTCCAACTGTTGTCGTAGAGCGAAAGTATTCGAGCAAAGTTGCTCGGGTCGCCCACATCCATGGCATTGGCTAATGTCTGCCTGCTGGGCATCGGTTGATACTCTCCAGTTTGTAAGTATTTGAAGAATACGTCGTTAGCATTATTAGATGCAATAAAATGTTTAATAGGTAATCCCATTCTTGCGGCAAAGAGTCCAGCAGTGATGTTTCCGAAGTTTCCACTGGGCACACAGACCACGAGATTGCTCTCCCCAGCATTCGTATAACTGAGTTTTCCAGCCTTTTTGAGCTGCGCGTATGCGTTGAAATAATAGAAAGCCTGCGGTAAGAAACGGGCAACATTGATAGAATTGGCCGATGTCAGTGCCATGTGCTCATTGAGTTCGATGTCCATAAATGCACTTTTTACCAAAGCCTGACAGTCATCAAACACACCATCTATTTCCAATGCTGTGATGTTTTGTCTCAAGGTGGTAAACTGGCATTCTTGTATTTTGCTCACTTTTCCCTTCGGGTACAGCACATATACGTGTATGCCGTCTACACCAAGGAAGCCGTTGGCTACGGCCGACCCAGTATCACCTGAAGTAGCCACCAAAACATTGACACGGCTATTGCTCAGCCCGTCTTTCTTGATGAAGTGTTGTAGCAGACGAGCCATGAACCGTGCACCAACATCCTTGAAGGCGAGCGTGGGGCCGTGAAAGAGTTCGAGTGCATAGATGTTTTGCTCCACATGGACAACCGGAGTCTCGAATGCCAATGTGTCATCAACGATTTGTTTCAGAGAAACTCCGTCCACATCGTCGCCGAAAAAGGCCTTGGCCACTTCAAACGACATTTCCTGGAACGACATTTTGTCGATATGTTCGAAAAACTCCCGCGGCATTGCCTTGATTTGCTCAGGCATATAGAGTCCGCGGTCGGGAGCCAGTCCGCGTTCCACAGCTTCTCGAAGCGTGGCATCGGGAGCCTGCTGATTGGTAGAAAAGTATTTCATGATAAGTCTGTTTTCATAAAAGATTCCATAAATTCTTTGAGATAGAGAAGGCCGTATGAGCCTGCCACACACGCCACCTCGTCATACCTCTGCACCGAGTCCGGTTCAATATCCCGATGCCAGAAAAGGAAAGGTACAGGCTCGGTGACATGCGTACGAACCTCCACGGGGGTGGGGTGATCGGGCAACACAGCAATAGCTACGGGCTCATCCCACTTCTGCACCTCGTTATATATAGGCTTCACGATGCGATGGTCGAGATATTCAATGGTGCGCAGCTTTAAATTCAAGTCACCGTCGTGCCCCGCTTCATCGCTTGCCTCCAAGTGAAGATACACGAAGTCTTGTTCCTTCAGGGCCTCAATGGCTGCTGCTGCCTTGCCTTCATAGTTGGTGTCGGCCAATCCCGTGGCTCCCGGCACCTTGACGATGTCTAATCCCGCATAATGTCCGATGCCTCGAATCAGGTCTACAGCCGAGATAACCGACCCCGTCCTTACTTGCGGATAGAGCTGCATCAGTGTTTGCATATTCGGTCGATAGCCTCCGCCCCATGGCCAAATGCTATTAGCAGGGCGTTCAGCCTTGCTCTCCTTGTCTTGGTTGAAGGGGTGATCGGCCAAGAGTTTCTGCGATTTTAATATCAGTTCATTGAGCAGGTTGGCAGTTTCCTTACCCGACATACGCACTTCGCCCGTGGGCTTGCCGTCAAAACCTATGATAGGTTCATGCACGTCTTCCCATCCCTCCTCGCTCTTTACGAGTAGCTTTTTCCACTCCTCATTGGGGTGGTCGTGGGGTGGGGCGCACACCACATGTTTGCTTGCGCGCTTGATGACGAGCAGATGGCGATACTGAATGCCGGTTACAAATCGTATCTGATCTGTCCCTAACTTGCTGTTGAGATATTTGATCAGCACATCCCCATTCTCCGTCGAGAGGTTTCCCCCGTTGTGTGTGAGAATCTTCCCGTTACCCAGAGTGATGATGTTGCATCTCATGGCCATGTCCTCGGGAGCCATATCATATCCGATACTGGCAGCTTCGAGCGGTCCCCGCCCTTCGTACACCTTGTTCAAGTCATAACCTAAGATGGACGTATTGGCCACCTCAGATCCCGGGTGAAACCCCTCGGGAATGGTCATCAGCCGTCCGCAGCGCCCTTCACGGGCCATTCTGTCCATATATGGCGTATCGGCAAACTGCAATGGGGTTTTGCCGCCAAGCCTCTCAACGGCATGGTCGGCCATGCCGTCTCCCAATATAATTATGTGCTTCATGTTTTGTCTCTTTTCAGATTCCAATGTCTCAAGACTTCAGAGTGATCATTAAACGTTGGCAATGCTCATGATGTTGGCAAACACCCCAGCTGCTGTCACGCTTGCCCCGGCACCATAGCCTTGTATTTGCATGGGATATTCCTTGTAACGTTCGGTAGTAAGCATCACGATGTTGTTGCTTCCTTCCAGGCGGTAGAACGGATGGTTGCTGTCCACGGCCTGCAGGGCCACGCTTGTTTTGCCACCATTCATCGTGGCTACAAAGCGCCACCGCTTGTTTTCAGATTCGAGTTTCTTTCTGCGAGTCTCAAAATCGGCATCGAGTTCGGGGAGTTTTTTCCAGAAGTCGTCTATGGAACCTTTGAAATATTCGTCAGGTACGAACAGCAATTTCTCGACATCAGCTTGCTCCACACGATATCCGGCTTCGCGTGTCAGAATAACCAACTTGCGAATGACGTCCACACCACTCAGGTCGATACGGGGGTCGGGCTCCGAATAGCCTTCCTCTTTGGCTCTTCTTACAGTCTCCGAAAAAGGAACGTCTGCCGATATTTCATTAAAGATAAAGTTTAATGTCCCACTCAAAATAGCTTCTATCTTAAGTATTTTGTCTCCGGAGTTTCTTAAGTCATTAATGGTGCCTATGATAGGAAGGCCTGCTCCCACATTGGTTTCGTAAAGGAATTTCACTCCACGTTTTAATGCTGTGGACTTCAAACGGGTGTAGTTCTCATATTCCGAACTGGCGGCTATTTTGTTGGCCGTCACCACATTGATGTTATGACTTAGAAAAGATTGATAGAGGGCTGATATTTCTTTCGATGCCGTGCAATCCACAAAAACAGAATTAAAGATATTCATCTTTAGAATCTTGTCGCGCAATTTTTCGGGGTTGCTGGGTTCTGACAGCTTGAGCTGCTCCCGATAGTTGTCGAGGTCTACGCCGTCTCGCGTGAAAACAGCCCTCTTGGAACTGGCTATGCCCACCACGTTGAGTTTCAGGCGCGAATGTTCTTTTAGCTCTTCATATTGCGACTTGATTTGCTCGATGAGTTTGCTGCCTACGGTGCCAATGCCACAGATAAACACATTGAGCACGTTATATTCTGAAAGGAAGAACGAGTCGTGAAGCACGTTCAGCGACTTGCGAAGGTATTTAGAATTGACCACAAACGAGATGTTGGTCTCCGAAGCTCCTTGCGCACATGCGATGACTGATATACCACTTCGCCCCAATGTGCCAAACAACTTGCCGGCAATGCCCGGCGTGTGTTTCATGTTTTCGCCAACAATGGCAATGGTGGCCAGGTTGCTCTCTGCATGCATGGGGAACATGGAGCCATCTTCTATTTCGGCTTCGAACTCACAGTTCAGCACCTCTACGGCACTGTCGGCATCCTCATCGCGCACACCGATGGATGTGGAGTTTTCAGACGATGCCTGCGACACGAGAAACACGCTGATGCCATTGTCGGCTAAGGCTGTGAATATACGACGGTTTACGCCAATCACGCCAACCATCGAAAGCCCGGACACAGTGATGAGCGTAGTGCCCTTGATGCTCGAGATGCCCTTGATGGCTTTGCGGTCGTTCTCCACCTGGTCCTTGATAACCGTACCGGGATTATTGGGATTGAAGGTGTTTTTAACATGAATGGGGATGTGCTTGATACATACCGGATAGATCGTTGGCGGGTAAATAACCTTGGCTCCAAAGTTGCAAAGCTCCATGGCCTCCACATAGCTCAGCTCGTCGATGGTGTAGGCTGAGCGAATGACTTTCGGGTCGGCCGTCATGAACCCGTTGACGTCGGTCCATATCTCCAACGATTCTGCGTTCAGCGAGGCAGCTATAAGCGAAGCCGTATAGTCGGAGCCACCGCGTCCAAGATTAGTAATCTCGCCCGTATCTCTGTCTGAGGATACAAATCCCGGCACCAGCGATACGCGTGGCAAATCGTCGAACGCGTCTCTTATCAGCTTGGTGCTCAGCTCGCTGTCAAGATTGTTCTTGCCATTCACGGCCTCGGTCTTGATAAACTCGCGTGCGTCAAACCATTTTGAGCCACGGACGAGCGTGGCCACAATGCTTGAACTGAGACGCTCACCGTAGCTAACGATAGTATCTAATGTCTTTTTACTTAAATCATGTATGAGATATACTCCAAAATAAATCGATTGAAGTTGTTCAAAAAGAGTGTCTACTTTGTGAAACAAAAACTCCCGGTCGTTGGTATCGGTGATGATGGTATCGATCATCTTGTGATGCCGGTCTACCATATCCTGATAAGACGATTTCCAACTTTCATTACCCTCTACTGCCATTTGTGACGTGGCAATGAGCTGGTCGGTAATTCCACCCAAGGCACTGACTACAACTACAATCGGCTGGCGACATGCCTCATTTTCCACAATACGCTTCAAGCTAAGAATGCTCTTTACGGAACCAACTGATGTTCCGCCAAACTTTAATACTTTCATCAATCTGATATTTTTAATCATGTCATGTCCTCCCTGACACAAACAGGGTAGGGGCAAAACTTGAATGCAAAAGTAGTAATTATTATGATGATGTCCAATAAAACTGGTGTAAAAATGACAGATTAATTATTATTTCATGCCTTCTTGTTACAAATTGGTTATGAATAACCCTGACAAAAGGTCTCTCAGAATTTGCGTATTTGAAAATTAAAAATTGACGGCAAGCTACACGCTAAATTTGGAGCATTCTTGCAAAATGCTGTATATCAAGTATTTGTGAGAACGTGTGGCGTAATCTTGAAAGTAAGGCTTCCTAACCCCGTGCGATTTAATATCCAATCGCATCGTGATTAGAGTTGAAACGCGAGGCGACAGCAACCTAAACGCGAGATGAATGGGTTTGAAACGCAGCACCATGAAGCCCTTATCACACCCCGACTGTGTTTTTGTTGTGATAGAAAATAATAATTACTTACAAAACAGACGAATTGATGGGCTAAAACGTAAGGTCGTGAGGGTGCTGTTTTTGTGATGTTTTTTTAACATCCCTGGGTAGGTCGGTATTGATTTTCTCTATCAAGATGAAATCTTCCTTGGCTCTCAGTATTTTATCCACAGGCACCGCCTTGTTGTGATCGTTGAGATATATCCGGTTGGTAGGTGTGAAACTTTGGCTTGCTAAAGAGAGGCTGTCGTTGCGATAGGGTGTTGCTATGCCGGCAAGTCCCAGCATAGTGTGGAATGTTGACTCGCTGTTTGACACGCTTTTGTGTTGGTTGGCAAGCAGAGTGGACACCTCCTGATCAAAAGCATGGCGATAAGGCTCTGATGTCCAGATGATAAATGGTACGTGGAGCTCATAATATGACGGCACGGGCGATGCGTGTAGGAAGAGTTTCCGCTTGTCGTCAAAGATGTTCTCGCCGTGGTCTGACGTATATATCATGGCTGCTGTGGCACGGCTTTGGTCGAGCAGAGTTATCACGTCGTGCAGAAAACTGTCGGTGCTGCGTATAGAGTTGTCGTACGCGTTGACGAGCGAAGCACGGTTGGAGAGCTTCGCTTCGCTTGCGTCGTCGGGTTTGAAAACGGCATTCGAAGCCGTGTAACGCTCACGATAATTGAAGTGTGAACCGTAGGTATGCAGCACGATGAGTTCCTTTTTTCGCCCCTTGGCCAGGATATTCTTGAGCATGGGCAGCATGTTGCTGTCAGGCGCGTTGGCCTTTCCATCTAAGTTCTCTTTGATAAACATCCATTCGTCGGCCTCCTTGCCAAAAAAATCTATAAACGAGTGGTTAGGCCTCTGGTTGGATATGAACACTGTGTGGAACCCGGCCTCTTTGAATGCTGTTATAATTCCTTTTTCTTGGTATATTCGATTGTAGTCTCCGGCCGATGCTGCCGACATCAGCATGGGTACACTCTTATGGGTGGTGTTCGATTGGGTGAGCACGTTCGTGAATGCCACCAGTCCCTGAGTGTGCTCCAGCAGCGGTGTGGTCTTGCGTCCATAGCCGTATAGACTGAAGTTGCAGGCTCTGGCCGTTTCGCCTATTACCATGACATACACTTCGCGGCAGTTGTCGGGATGCGTTGCCTTTGAGTTGAATTTGAATGCTGCCGAAGTTTCGGCATAGTTAACTGTCGCTTTCGAACGCTCCACGGCGAGCACCAGATTGTAACCCACGTTGAACGGATATAACTGTATTTTTGCGCTGTATTCACGGTTGGTGGCATAACTGATGCCGAGACTTGCCGTGCCTGCTGCTACTGCGAAGAATGCCAGTCGGCGTTGCCGCATGATAAATGTTGAAGACAATAGGTCTTTCTTCCGTAAGGATATTACGGCAATAATCAGTGGCGGGAAATAGAGGGTGGCGACAATGGCGATAGCTGGGAGTAGATTGTCGAGCAGCTCAAAGGCCTCTCCCGGGTTGGTGGTGACGATGTTGAGAAACATGTCCACGGCGATGATCGAGTGTCCGAACAAATAGAGGAGCACCAATTGGAATGCCGCAAGAAATATCAATGGAAACAATAGCCAGGTTGTTTTTCCGGGTCGGCGGCTGAGGGTCATGAGTAGCCAGACAACAGCCACAGGCAGCAGGACGTTGGTCAGTGCCGCCATGAGTGTCATGCGCTCGGTTATGCAAAGTGCGATGTTAGGTATGGCGAGTACTGCAAGGGTAAGCCAAAACAGGAGAACGGGACGTATGTTGTGCGAGTTTCCCTTTTGTTTGTCCGATGAAGCGAGAGTGGTAGACATAGCCAGCGGTTGATGACTTTTCATGATGCAGAGTGTATGAAATTATATCAGTAAACCAGCCGCACGTTGTCTATCCACAAAGTGTTGCCCACTGAGCCGATAAACGCTCCGCCGTGGCTCGATGCAAATTGTAACATAATATGTGTCGGAGTTTCGTTTGCGTCAGCCCATCCGGTTTCTTTGATCAAGACACTTTTGCCCTTACTGTTGCGTGCGTAGTCGGTTTGGCGCAGTCCCATTTCGACAGCATCATAGTGAGGGTTATTGCGAATATCGCCGTACATAATCTCATAGGTGGCGTTATTGACCCATCCGCCGGTGCTCTTGCCATATTTCACGACCATGGTGCCTATGCGTTTGGCAGTGATATTGCCATGTTTGTCCTCGGTTCGCTTTTGCAAATAGAGCACGGCTATGGCATAGTCGCGTCCGGGCACGGTTTGCTGTTTGCTGAATCCCGTCTGCTTGATTCTGTTTGCTCCTCCTGCAGCCTGCATGCGGTAGTCGAATCTTACGGCTTTAGGCCTGCCGGTAAATGGTATGCCGTTCACTAGTGTCCACTTAAATCCTTTAACATTCGCTTAAACTGCCCTTAGATC
>CAYVGR010000108.1:0-8211 GCA_964450065.1 uncultured Prevotella sp.
GGAGTTCCTATTTCTGCTTGCTTGCCATAATTGCCAACGTATAGATCTTTGAGGTTCACGAGGATTTCTGCTCCCACGGGTAGTTGCCCGAAAAGGCCACCCTGGGATATGGCAATGATAATGGCTCCCGTGCCATCGTCTACGGCAATTTCGTTATAGAGGTTGCCCTGAATATCGTTGCCTGTCACCACGGCCTTAATTTGCATATCTTCTATGACCTGTGCAAAGGAGACTCCGTCGCGGTAATCGGTACCGATGAAGTCTTTATAATCTTCCTTCAGTTTGGCAATGGTCACCACATTGGTCTCCTTTAACTCTTTGTTGCCGATGCCTGCTTCGTCGCCCGTGAGTTCAGGCTGATCCCAATCGCCATCCATGCAGCTCGTTGTGAGACTGCATGCAAAAGCAAACATCATGATATATTTAAATGTCTTCATTGTCTGTTGTTTAGAATTTGTAAGCAATGTTCAGCATTCCATTGGTACCAAAGGCATAGTACTTTTTGGGGTTCTTAGAGAAACGGTACATACGGCTGTTACCCGAAGAGGTGTAGTCGGAGCGGCTTTGCTCGTATCCACCCGTTACAATCGTTTGATTATTCAGAATGTTGGTCACCATGAGATTAATCGAGAGGCTTCCATGTTTCAGATAAATGCTTCGGCCGATAGAACCGTCGAACATCCAGCCGCCGTGCCCTTTGTCTTGTGGTGACACCTCACTGCCAGTGCGTTCCAATGGACTCTTATATCTGTAATAGGGCGAGTAGCTCAGGTAGATGCGGTCATACCAGTTGCCGTTGAGGTCGATATACCATCCGCCTTGATGATAACTCAGTCCTATGGAGGTTGCGGTGAGCGGTGTTCCGCTCTCGCGCATATTCTTCACCATGGCGATATCGTCGTTGTATGTTCCTTGTGTGGAATTCAGATAGCGCACTTTTCCGTTGGTCACATTCTTGGCATCGCTCAGTGTTCCAATCAGTTTGATGTCGAAAGCGGAGGTGAGCTTGAATTTCATGCCGGCTTCCACACCATAATATTCTTTGGTGATATCTGACAAAGAGTTATAGGAGAAACTGTTGATATCGTCGAAATAGAAACAGGTCCACTCCGTTACGTTTGAGATATGGTTGTAGTATCCGGTGATGTTGGCGTGCAGCCAGCCGGTGCGAAGCTGATAACCCACTTCGCTTGAGAATACGCGTTCGTTGTGGAGATTGTTCACAAAGTCGTTGTTCATCTCCGGAGCGGTAAATGCCGTGTATGCTTCCGGTGCGTGGGAGTCGTAGCCTATGCCCAGAGTCAGGGTGTTGCCACGGCCAAGGTTGAAGTCGCCACTGGTCTTGAAGCCTCCCTCTAAGAACTTAGCGGTCTTGCTCTTGCCATACGAGTTGTTGGCAAACAGTCCATTGCGCATCTTGCCATCGCGCTGCATGGTCTTGCCACCCAAGCGGGCAGAGAAGTTGTAGTGTACAAGCCCGAAGTCTTCGGTATAGCTTGTCCAGAGCTGCCCTTTGTTGGTAATGATATGATAGTCGTATGCAAAACGGTCGCCTTCGTTGACAATAGCATTAGGATTGTTCAAGTCATATTGCAGCTTGTCCGATCCGGCCGGATAGTTGCCAAGGGCATAGTTGTTGATGTTGTGATACGTCCCGGCACCCAACAAGTCCTCCATGGTCTGATAATGGCTGGCATCATTGTGTGCCACGATAAAGCCATTGTTCCATACACTCTTTGCCGTTACACGGGAGGTGAGCGTGGAGGTCAGGGTCAGGTTGAGCACGTCGTTGTGTTTAGCCTGTATGAAATACATAGCGTCGGCACCTTGTTTGGTTGCCTGTCGGTTGGCATAGATAAGCTGGTCGAAGTTGATTTGCCGAGCCTGCTTGTTGCCCATGAGATAGTCGCGTACAAAGAGAAAGCTGTCGTAGCCTTGACGGGTGTTCATGCTGTTTTCTCCCCACACGTCGTAGTGGCTCGATGGCAAACGCTTCCAATAGTCAGGGTGTGGATTGTCAGCATTGTTGTAGTTCAGCTTAGTGCTCGAATACATGCCGTATTTGCCAAACAGCGAAGTCGTCAGCTTGTTGTTGTGATTGATGTCCCAATCCCAAGTCAGTATGGCCGAGGGCGAGTAGTCGTTTATTACACGGCTATTGCGCTTCTCTCCATTCTGGTAGCCCCAATAGGGGTTGTATTGGTAGTCGTTGGCCAGCCAATACATCTCGTCGGTCGATGCACCCTGTGAGGAGCGTTCTGTGGGGTTGCCCCAGGTAGACAGGGAGATGGAATGGTTGTCGCCAATGAGCTTTTGGATACCGAAGAAGTAGGACAGTGAATTGTAGAATGTGCCCGGTACGTATCCTTCGTTGGCCCAACGATAGGTAACGTTGGCCGAGTAGGCCCAGCCTTTGCTGTTCAGTCCACTGTTGTAGGTGTACATGCCACGTAGCATATAGTTGCGGTTGGCAGCAGAGAGAGTGACCCGATGGCCTGCGGGCATGCTTGCCGGGCGGAAGTTGTAATTGTTCGATCCGCCTATTCCCGTCATCGAGAAGTTGTTGCTCTCAAAAGGCAACGCCGACTCCATGCTGCGGGTTTGCTGATTGAGTCCGCCTACCATGGAGTAACGGAACTGCCCTGATTCCATGTCGTTGACGGGGGCTCCGTTGATATAAATTTCATTATACTTCTGATTCAAGGCTCGGTAACGGAATCTCACCGGCGAGAATAGATAACCCACTTCGGAAGCGTATGCGCTGGAATTGGAATTGACAATGGACACATTCTGTTCCATATTATCATCCTCACCCAGCTGGGCTTCGGTGAAAGTGAAGGCAGCCTCACCAACGTTTGTCGAGTCTGATTGGGCAAATGTCAGTGGAGCATAGCTTAGGGCCATGATAGCCAGAATAAGCTGTTTCTGCATAGATAGAATAATTAGTAATTATAATTGTGAATGCAAATTAACGAATTTTTATTTTAGATCATGAAATCTTTCGTATTAATTTTTTGCGAAACAGGTGCCTTTCTCGGAATTTATTACGAAATTTGCAACAAACATTAAGTGAACATAATGAAACAGAAATTGATGCTACTTGCCTTGATGCTGGTGATGATGAGTCCAGCATCGGCACAAAAGAAATTTTCAGTTTACGCCGTGGGATTCTATAATCAGGAAAATCTTTTCGACACATGCCACGATGAGGGTAAGCGCGACCATGATTTCCTGCCCTCCGGCTCATATCGTTGGGATGGGCTGAAATATAGTCGTAAGCTCCGCAATATGGCTCGTGCGCTGAGCGATATGGGCACAGGCACACTGCCCGGCGTAGGATGTGCCATCATCGGTTTGGCTGAGGTGGAAAATGCCAAGGTGCTGACCGACCTTTGCAACCAGCCCGAACTGAAAGCCAGAAACTATCGTTTTTGCCATATCGAGGGACCCGATATCCGAGGCATAGATTGTGCGTTGCTCTATAATCCCAGCTTGTTCAAGGTGAATAATGTCAAGTTAGTGCCATACGTGCCTACGGAAAAGCAAAACAGCAATTTCAAGACACGCGGTTTTCTCACTGTGAGCGGAGAACTTGCAGGTGAACACGTGGCAGTCGTGGTGTGCCACCTTCCCAGTCGTTTCAGCGGATCTTACTATCGTGAGGTGGGGGCAGCCCAGGTGAAGGCAGTGAAGGACTCGCTGCTCAACGAAGACAAGAATTGCAAGGTGTTTGTTATGGGCGATATGAACGACGACCCCACAAACAAGAGCATGTACGAAGTTCTGAGAGGCAAGGGAGAAATAGGCCAGGTAGGAAAAGACGATATGTACAACCCGTGGTATAACATTTTCACCAAGCAGGGCACAGGCACCCTGATGTATCGGGGCGCATGGAATTTGTTCGACCAGATTCTGCTGTCTCCCAACCTGCTCAATCCCAAAGGTTCTAAGGACTACCGCAAGCTGAAATATTGGAAGAGTGAAATCCAGCGTATGCCCTATCTGTTCCAAACCGAGGGCAAATACAAGGGTTCGCCCAAACGCACCACAGCAGGTGGCGTGTGGCTCGACGGCTATTCGGACCATCTCCCCGTGTGCGTGTATCTGGTAAAGGAGCAGTCCCGACAGTAATCCCTTACCCGAAGAGGCAAAGGAAGAACTGTGTTATTATAGTAAATCAGGAAAGAAGTGTTCGACTTTCTCTCAGACAAAACCAAAACATGACTAAGAAATCTGACAAACATACCCCGCCCGCCCTGCAGGAGGAGAAGTTGGCGGGAGAGGTAGAAACCCACCCCTTTGTCCCTTTTCTCCCCTCCAATGCCAAGCTCTTGATGCTTGGCACTTTTCCTCCCGCACCCAAGCGCTGGTGTATGCCTTGGTATTACCCCAATTTTACCAACGATATGTGGCGCATCTTTGGCATTTGCTTTTTCGATGACAAGATGCACTTCGTCGATTCTGAGAAAAAGACTTACCGCCTGGAAGCCCTGAAAAACTTCCTTGCCCGTACAGGCGTAGCACTGTTCGATACCTGCCTGCGAATACGCCGTACCAAAGGCACAGCTTCTGATAAGGATCTCGAAGTGATAGAGAAGGCCGATCTTGACGGCATGCTCCGTGCCTTGCCGGAGTGTAGGGCGGTGGTGGCTGCCGGACAGTTGGCCACAAGCATTTTTACAAAACACTATGGCATCGATGCCCGTAAGATGAAAATGGGCGACCATGTCGATTTTCGGTTTGAAGGGCGAACCGTCAGTCTCTATCGTGAACCAAGTTCCTCGCGTGCCTATCCCATGAAGGTGGAACGTAAGGCAGAATATTATTCCAAAATGTTTTATGATATCGGCTTGCTAACTGCTGACTCCTGATTTTAAAATCCTAACTCATCCAATGAATCCAAAGAACAACAAAATAACGATTATAGGCATTGCCGGAGGAACAGGCTCGGGCAAGACAACAGTGGTCAGCAAGATAGTGGAAGCTCTGCCTCCCGACTATGTGGTTGTGGTGCCGCTCGATTCCTATTATAATGATACCACGGACATGATCGACGAAGATCGCAAGGATATCAACTTCGACCATCCCGATGCGTTCGACTGGAAGCTTCTCATCAAACACATCAATGAGTTGCGCAAGGGGCACGCTGTGGAGCAACCCACGTATAGCTACCTGCTGAGCAACCGCCTGCCAGAGACTATTCACATAGATCCGAAGCCCGTTATCATCATTGAAGGCATCATGACACTTATAGATAAGAAGTTGCGCGACATTATGGACCTCAAGATATTTGTAGACACCGACCCTGACGAACGGCTCATCCGCAATATCCAGCGCGACACCATCGATCGTGGTCGGACGGTGTCGATGGTCGTCGAACGCTATCTGAAGGTGCTGAAACCCATGCACGAGCAGTTTATCGAGCCTACCAAGCGTTATGCCGACCTCATCATACCGCAGGGAGGAGAAAACCTCAAGGGAATCGGCATTTTGTGTAAATATATTGAGGGATTGGTGCCAGATGACAAATAGTTGATGTGCCATTGACACATTAACAAACATTTATTTTATCTTGATTAGACACTTGGAACCTTGTGATGAGACCTTGTTGTCAGCGTTCCCCGAACGATATACGGTCGTACCACGTACGTGAGACGACCGTATATCGTTCGAAGTGCGCCCGTACTTCGTCCGAGGTACGCTGCCTATTATGTGTTCTGACGCTTTGAGCTGACTATTTCTTTCATGATATGTTATTTTTCACAATAGGGTGATATCGCCTTGGTACCTATTCTTGAAACATTGGGTTGAATCAAAAAAACATCCGATAAGGTGGCATGACTTATCGGATGAATCTGTATGAAAAATCTGTTGATGTATATCGAACTATTCGCTAAGGTCTGATGAAATAGGCTCGTTTGCTTGTTCTGTCTCTTCGGTTTGCTCTGTAATGGCAGTGACAGATTGTTCGATGAAAGCATTAGCCTTTTCGTATGATTTTCGACATTGATTCACCTTGATGGCATCGACAAGGTCTACCACTCCATAGACTATCATGCACCAGCCAATGACGAATAACGGGGCGGTAGCGATGAGGTCTGGTTTGATAATGGCTATCAGGCCAACAAGCAGGATAATGATAGGAAAGAGCCACCACACGAAACCTATTCGAGCATATTTGGTGGCAGAGGCAAGGATGAAGAACTGATTGAGTGCGCCAAGAATGAGAATGGCTGCCAGGATATACATAAGCCCGTGAATGAACAGGGTGGGAGCCAAGGCAAGCATTCCTCCCAAGACGATGCTGCCGATGCCTATAATGGGGAAGGTGGGAGCAGACGGGGCGATAGGGTTGCCCTGGGCATCGTACACCTGTATGCTGTCGCTCTTGCGCTTGTCAGAAATATAAGCGATGCAACTGATAAGTCCCGACAAGAAGAAAAGCACGCCTATGGCAATGGTGAGCCACGTCACGGTGGCTTCACGATATTTGATGAGAAGCGCACCTACAACGATGGCACTGATGGCGCGGAAAATGGTACTTTGCAATATTTTCATTGTTAATCTGTTTGATTAGAGAGATGCTTGCTTGTCTTGCAAAGTTAGGGTAAGTTTTTGAAAAAAGCAAGGTTGAGTTCATATTTGTTTTGTAATTTTGCAGTCAAATTAATCAAAGAGAACGGCAGGGATGACTACATTGTATTTGGTTCGTCACGGCGAGACGGTGGGTAACAGAGATCAGATACTCCAAGGACAGACACAAGGAGAACTCAGCGAGCTGGGACGAGAGCAGGCCCGGGAGGTGAGGGAGAAGATGCGGCATGAGCATATCGACGCCTTTGTGTCGAGCGATTTACGTCGGTCGATGGAGACTTGTGAGATGATTGCCGAGCCGCATGGTAAGGAGGTGGTAACTTCGGTGTTGCTTCGTGAGCGAGATTGGGGCGGTTTTACAGGAAAATTCATTCCCGATCTGCAGGATGCCGAATGGCCCGACGATATTGAAACACTGGAACAGATGCTGAGCAGGGCTCGTAACTTCATCACATGGTTACGGGTTACTTATCCCGAACAGACCGTTTTGGCCGTAGGACATGGCATTATCAACAAGGCTATCCAAAGTGTGTATTACAATAAACCCATGAACAAGATACACAAAATGGGGAATGCAGAGATACGGGTGTTGATATTGTAGGTTGGAACTTTGTTTTTCCTTACAGATGAAAAATCGGCCGCACGGAATGACTCTTCCATGCGGCCTTTATTATAATTGTCTAATGTGTAATCCTGAAACAATTTTTACCTTATGATGTTTACTTTTGGACCGTTTCCTATTGTTGTCTTTTGTTTTGTATTATCTATAACTTATCAAGTTCATGTTTTATCTTCCCCGTCCGAAATGACCTCCTGTAGAATTTCCTCCGGAACGGTTGCCTGTGCTTCTGCCAAAGCTGCGCGATGGGGCAGAGCTGCGCGAGCCTCCGAAGCTCCTGGTTGATGGGGTGGGGCTGCTGTTGTATGAACGGCGGGGTGTGGAACTGCCGAAGCTACGGCTATTGCTACTGTTGTTTGGTGTGAATGTGTTTCGTGGGGTTGTTCTTGTTGAGCTATTGGAGAACGAGCGTTGTGTATTGGGACGAGTCGCTGTAGAACGTGTGCTGCTCTGCCTGCCACTGCCGAAAGTTCGTGTGCGATTTTGTGTTGTCCCATTTCCGAAAGATCGTGTACCGTTATTCTGCTCTACATTGGAGCGATCGCCTCTTCCGAAAGTTCGTGTACCGTTGCTTTGTTGTACATTGGTGCGTGTTCCGGTTCCGAAGCTTCGTGTACCGTTATTCTGCCCTACATTGGAGCGGTCACCTCTTCCGAAAGTTCGTGTACCGTTGTTCTGCTGTATGCCGGTACGTGTTCCGTTTCCGAAGCTGCGGTTGCTGTCTGTGGAACTGAGGCGCGTGCCTCGTCCGAAATCACCGCGATTAAATCCGTCGCGCATTCCTACGTGTGTCGTTCTGTGTGCACGAGTATCTCCATATCGCCGTCCTTTATACCAGCTGCGTCCGGAATTCATTCTCCAGCTGTGACCACCACGATAGCTGACGTAGAAATGTGGTCGCCCGAAGTAGAAGTAATCGCGGCGTGGATAGCGGGCATAGATGCTGAAATGCCAATAGCCTGCGTTCCAATAGAGTGGACGATAGAAGTATGCGGCAT
>CAYVGR010000109.1:0-8205 GCA_964450065.1 uncultured Prevotella sp.
AATTTACTGGACTATGAGAACAATCATTGATGGCGGCAATATTGTCAATGAAGGCCGAGTGTTTGCAGGCACTGTTATTATAGAAGATGACCGCATCTCTGATATTATAGAAGAAAAAAATACTCCCCGTGGACGCTGCGATCAATTCGTAGATGCCACGGGGTGTTTCGTATTGCCGGGAGTGATAGACGAACATGTGCATTTTCGTGAACCCGGACTAACCCGCAAGGCCGATATGGAGAGCGAGACAGGAGCTGCCGCTGCAGGAGGGGTAACATCATTCCTTGATATGCCCAATACGGTGCCGCAAACAACGACTGTTGAGGCTCTGAACGACAAGATGACAATGGCTGCCAGTCGGAGCCACATCAACTATGGGTTCTTCTTTGGAGCCACCAAAGACAACTGTGATCAATTTGCCGGACTCGACAGAACACGCATTCCGGGCATTAAACTCTTCATGGGCGCTTCTACTGGAAACATGCTTGTGGAGCGCAGGGAAAGTCTTGAAAGAATATTCAAGACCTGTGCCGAGCTGAATTTGCCGTTGATGACACATTGTGAAGATACTGCAATGATCAGTCAAAACATGGCCGAGGCCATGCGAAGACATGGTAGCGATCCCGACATTACGCTGCATCCTCTTATCCGTTCGGCCGAAGCCTGCTACATGTCTTCATCTCAAGCCGTCGAGTTAGCACGGCAGTATGGCACCCGGCTGCACATTGCCCATGTTACTACAGCCCGCGAGCTGTCGCTTTTCGAGCCGTTTCGTCCGGGCGAGCCATTGCCGCAAATCACGGGCGAGGCTACCGTTGCGCACTTGTGGTTTAGTGAAGAAGATTACAAAACGAAAGGGTCACTCATCAAATGTAACCCTTCGGTGAAGCGTAAGGAAGATCGTGAAGCCTTGCGCAGAGCCTTGTGCGATGGTCGTATCGTTGCTATCGGCACCGATCATGCACCCCATGAGCTGAAAGACAAGCTCGGCGGATGTGCCCGGGCGGCTTCGGGAATGCCATCCATACAGTTTTCGCTCGTCTCCATGCTGACTTTGGTAGATGAGGGTGTGCTTTCTGTTGAGCGGTTGGTGGAGCTGATGGCTCATCATCCGGCACAGTTATTCTCGATAAACGAGCGGGGTTTCTTGCGTAAAGGCTATAAGGCTGATATTGCGATTGTGCAAAAAACGGAGCCGTGGAAGGTTTCTGAAAACCTCATTGAAAGCAAATGTGGATGGAGTCCACTGATGGGGCAGCAGTATAATTGGAAGGTAAAGCATACGCTTTGCAATGGTCATTTGGTGTATAATGATGGTCATATAGATAGGTATTATTTGGGAGAGCCCTTGCAATTCAGATGCGGCGAGAAATAAACACATTCCCCCACGCCGTCAGACTCTACTGTAGACTACATGCAATTTGATCTTGTTTCCAACTCCTAATTTATAAAAACAACATCTTTTGATAGCCCGAATATTTTTTCTGATCGTTCTCATTATTCTATTACCCGAACTCTATTTTGAGTGGTATAGGCGCAAACGTCGTCGCAGGCAGCCCAAGTGGAGACGGTTGCTGAATTGGGCTCCGACGGTGACGATGTTGGTCTATACGGTCTTTTTGGCAGCATGCAAAAACTTTGTACCCGATGATATGAGGATAACCTTTGCTTATCTTCTGCTCTTCGGACTATTTGTCGTGCCCAAAGCTCTGTATGCCCTGTGCTCGCTGGCAGGCTTGGCATGGAGACATTTGACCCATAGCCGTTACAACTGGGGCAATCTTGTGGCTTTCTTCCTTGTCCTGACTGTTTGGTATATTATCATATATGGTTCGACGTTAGGTCCCCGACAACTCGAAGTGAGACATGTTGACCTGTATTTTAAGGATCTTCCTAATGGTTTTGAGGGATATAAAATAGTGCAGTTTACCGATGCCCATGTAGGCAGTTTTATAGGAAAAGACACCAATTTGTTGCAAAGAGCGGTCGACAGCATCAATGCCCAGACTCCTGACTTGATAGCCTTTACCGGAGATTTGCAGAATCTTCGACCTCAGGAAGTATATCCCGTGCAGGATATACTTGCCGGATTGAGGGCTGCCGATGGTGTTGTCTCGGTTTTAGGAAACCACGATTACAGCGAGTATATTGATGAGAACCCTGTTATAGAAGCTGCCAACTGTAGGGAGATTATTTCCCGACAACGACAGTGGGGCTGGCAGCTGCTGCTCAATGAACATACAGTTGTTCGTCGCGGTAAGGATTCAATAGTTGTTGCCGGAGAGGAAAATCTTGAGAAACCTGCCCGTGCCGATTTTGCCAAGACGATGAGCAAAGTGGGCAAGGGTGCCTTTGTGGTGATGTTGCAGCACAATTCCAAGGCATGGGACAGGTACATCAAACCCAGCAACCGCGTGCAGCTCACGTTGAGTGGGCATGTGCACGGAGGACAGTTGGCACTGTTTGGCTTTTATCCCGCGTCCTTAGTATATAAACAATACTACGGCCTTTTTGAGGAAGACAACAAGGCTCTGTATGTCTCTTCTGGCATAGGCGGGCTTATCCCGTTCCGCTTTGGTGTCCCACCGGAAATCGTAGTTATCACTTTGCATAAAGCGTAGTCATGAAGTATCTTTACAGAATATATCAGCTATTCGTTTTCCTTCCCGTTTTTTTAGTGGCAACTATCATTACGGCAGTGGTTACTATGGTGGGCAGTTTCTTGGGCAATGGTCATTTTTGGGGATATTATCCTGGCAAGTTATGGTCCCGCCTTACTATTCGATTGCTGTTTTTGCCCGTCAAGGTAGAGGGCAGGGAGAATCTCGTCAAGGGACAGTCGTATGTGTTTGTGGCCAACCATCAAGGTATGTTCGACATTTTTCTCATCTACGGTTTTCTTAATCGCAACTTCAAGTGGATGATGAAGAAGCAGTTGCGCAAGGTGCCTTTCGTAGGGGCTGCCTGTCAAGCGGCTCACCATATCTTCGTTGATAGGGCCAGTACGTCATCCATTTGGCGCACATACGACGAGGCACGAGAAACCCTTCGCGACGAAATGTCGTTAGTGGTGTTTCCCGAGGGCGCTCGTACCTTTACCGGACACATGGGTGTTTTCCGTCGTGGTGCGTTCTCATTGGCCGATGAGTTGCAGTTGCCCGTGTGCCCGCTCAGCATCAATGGTTCGTTCAACGTCATGCCCCGCATGCGCGACTATCGCTGGGTGGAATGGCATCCGCTCAGGCTCACCATACATCAACCTATCGCTCCGATAAGTCAGGGTCGGGAGAACGTCGATTATTTGAAAAAAGAAAACTACCGGGTGGTGATGAGCGGACTTGTGAAAGAATACCAAGGTTATGTCGAAAATCCCGACCAATAAATGTGGAATTAAGTATTGTTATTACCATTTTATTTTATAATTTTGCAATAAACAGAAATCCCATACTACCATGCATGAAAGTGATTCTATAGTTATCATTCCCACGTACAATGAAAAAGAAAACATGGAGAAGATTATCCGTGCCGTCTTTTCATTGGATAAGAGCTTCCATATTCTTGTCATCGATGACGGTAGTCCTGATGGCACTGCACAGATTGTACACAAGCTGATGGCAGCGGAGTTTGCCGACCGCCTTTTCATTATTGAGCGAAGCGGTAAGCTGGGTTTGGGCACGGCATACATCACAGGCTTCAAATGGGCTTTGGAACGGCACTACGAGTATATCTTTGAGATGGATGCCGACTTCAGTCACAACCCCAACGATTTGCCTCGTCTTTACGCAGCCTGCCACGATGAAGGAGCCGACGTAGCCGTTGGGTCTCGCTATGTCACTGGGGTAAACGTTGTCAACTGGCCCATCGGCCGTGTATTGATGAGTTATTTTGCTTCGCTTTATGTAAAGTTTGTCACCGGATTCAACGTGCACGACACCACGGCTGGCTTCGTCTGTTATCGCCGCCGCGTGCTCCAAACCATCGAACTCGACAAGATTCGCTTCAAGGGCTATGCTTTCCAAATAGAGATGAAATACACCGCCCATAAGATTGGGTTCAAGATTAAGGAGGTTTCTGTGGTCTTTGTCAACCGCCGGGAGGGCACAAGCAAGATGAGTGGTGGCATTTTCAGCGAGGCATTGTTTGGTGTGATACGCCTGCGGATAGACGGATGGTTCAGAAAGTATCCGAAGATAGCCCGCTCCTGATCACCGTGATGGCCTTGTTTCGTCTCACCGAAAGCTGCGAAAGCCGGGCCGAAAGGCAAGAGTAGAGAGTTGGATACATCGTTCACGGTTATGCCAATAGATTGGTGAGATAAATGGTGTATGTCTATTTTGCCTTGTGTTCCAGGGCATACCATGTTAGGTTTTAACTTGAATCAAACCATGCTCTGACCTCGATGTAAAATCATGGGGAATGAAAAAGAGGGAGGAAAAAGTCGTGATGACCATACGAAAAGACTTGGGGACAATAGTGTTCTCATCGTCTTTCTCAAAGAAAAATAATACATACTTTAAGACTCTATGCTCAATAGCGGTTTTGTCCAAATGCCGGCATGGCAATACATTTCCTCCATTGAGGAGCGTGGGAAGACCAGTTGATGAGCGGAAAAGTCTTTTTATTCAATGACAATACAAGATTTACAACAACTATACGCAATGCTTCCGCAAGGCGGGGCGTTCGTAAAACTACTGGAAGACAAATCGGTAAGAAACGTTTTCCTGCGAGGGTTCATGGCTTCTTCCGCCCCCATGTTTTTCGCTTCCATAGCCAAAAAGCTAAACCAAACCTTTGTTTTTATTCTGCAAGATGCCGATGAGGCTGGTTATTTTTATAATGATCTGAACTTGTCCAACATCTCCCGCACTTCCCCCAACACTTCCGGCGAAGAGGGTGGAGAGCATGTGTTGTTCTTCCCCTCGAGCTACCGCAGAGCCGTAAAATATGGTCAGCGGGATGCAGCAAACGAAATTTTAAGAACCGAAGTGCTTTCCAAGCTTAGGGCTAAGGGTGAAACGGGAAGTCAGTCCTCATCTTCTTCGGAGGGGATTGAGGAAGCCGGGAAGCCGCTTTTCGTCGTGACCTATCCCGAGGCCATTGCCGAGCTTGTTGTATCGCAAACCCATTTGGACGAGCGTCGCATCTCGCTGAAGACTTCACAAAGCATAGATATCACGGATTTGGCGCACCGACTGATAGAGCTTGGTTTCGTAGAGAAGGATTATGTTTACGAGCCGGGACAGTTTGCCGTGCGCGGCAGCATTCTCGATATCTACTCCTTTTCCAGCGAGTTGCCGTTTCGCATAGACTTTTTCGGCGACGAGATAGACACCATACGTACGTTCAGTGTCGAGGACCAACTCTCCAAAGACAAAAAGACCGAGGTTGATATTGTTCCCGAACTGGGCACTCTTGTCTCCCAAAAAATACCATTCCTGCAGTTTTTGCCTGCAGATACGGTGCTCGTTGCCAAGGATATGGATTATATTCGGGGGGTAATAGAGCGTATATACAATGAGGGATTCTCTACGCAGTCCTTCACCGAGCGTATGGAGGGAGCCACGGAAATGGAACAGGAACAGATCCGACGCGAGATGACCAAGGAGAGCGTGTTGTGTCAGGCGGGTCAATTTGTTGCCGATGCTGATAAGTTTAAGCAGGTGCTTTTAACTGCTCCCAATTCTTATCGAGAAGGCGATAAGCATGTGTCACGCAAGAATATCGGTGGCGACAGCCCTGTTACATTCACTGCCGGAGGACGCGAGGAGGCTGTTGGGGCTTCCATTTTTTTCAATATCAGTCCTCAGCCACTGTTTCACAAGAATTTCACGTTTCTTCGACAAACACTTGAAGATTATTTGTTGCAGGGGTATAAGATATATATATTGGCCGACAGCAAGAAGCAACAACAGCGCTTGCGCGACATCCTCGACGAGATGGGCGTAGATCAGGAACGATCGGGTGCCAACGCCCAACGCTCTAAAATAGACTTCACACCCGTAGACCATACTATCCACGAGGGCTTTGTCGACAACGACCTGAAGGTTTGTTTCTTTACCGATCACCAGATATTCGACCGCTTCCACAAATATAACCTTAAGTCGGATGGTGCCCGTGCTGGCAAGATGGTGCTCACCATGAAGGAACTTCAGGAGATGGAGCCGGGCGACTACATCGTGCACGTAGACTTCGGGATTGGTAAATTTGGCGGGTTGGTCAGGGTGCCGATTCCTACGCATGGGCACACCCGGCAGGCATCGCCCGACAAGTCTCAATACCAGGAGGTCATCCGCATCATCTATCAGAACAACGACATAGTGGACGTTTCTATCCATTCGCTCTACAAGATTTCCAAATACCGGAGCAGCGACGCCGGAGAGGCTCCACGTTTGAGCACGCTCGGGACTGGCGCATGGGAGCGGATGAAGCAGAGAACCAAGAAACGCATCAAAGATATTGCGCGCGACTTGATACGCCTCTATGCCAAGCGGCGCAAGGAAAAGGGCTATGCGTACAGCCCCGACAGCTTCATGCAACATGAGCTGGAAGCCAGTTTTCTCTATGAAGACACGCCCGACCAGCTTAAGGCCACGCAGGATGTGAAGGCCGATATGGAACGGGCGCGGCCCATGGACCGCTTGGTCTGTGGCGATGTGGGTTTCGGCAAGACCGAGGTGGCGGTGCGGGCGGCTTTCAAGGCAGCCTGCGACTCCAAGCAGGTAGCCGTGCTTGTGCCCACCACTGTGCTGGCTTTCCAGCATTTCCAGACCTTCCGAGACCGCCTGAGAGACTTCCCCGTGCGGGTGGATTACCTTTCACGGGCACGCTCTGCCAAGCAAACGCGACAAGTGCTCGAAGACCTTGAGAGCGGAAAGATAGACATCATCATAGGAACCCATAAACTATTGGGCAAGGCTGTGAAGTGGCACGATCTTGGGCTGCTCATCATCGACGAGGAGCATAAGTTCGGTGTGAGCACCAAGGAGAAGTTGCGTAAGCTGAAAACAAATGTTGATACCATCACCATGTCGGCCACCCCGATACCGCGCACGCTGCAGTTCTCGCTGATGGGCGCACGCGATATGAGCATCATGCGCACACCTCCACCCAACCGATACCCTATCCACACAGAACTGAGCACCTTTGGCCATGAGGTGATAACCGATGCCATCAATTTTGAGATGAGTCGCAACGGACAGGTGTTCTTCGTAAACAACCGCATCTCCAATCTTCCCGAGATAGCCAATTTGATACATAAGCACATACCAGATTGCCGTGTGGCCATTGGGCATGGGCAGATGTCGCCGGAACAATTAGAGAAGGTCGTCATGGGCTTCATCAACTACGACTATGACGTGCTTCTTTCCACGACCATTGTAGAAAACGGAATCGACATTCCCAATGCCAACACCATTATTATTAATGGTGCTCATCGCTTTGGGCTTTCCGACCTTTACCAGATGCGCGGCCGTGTCGGCCGGTCCAACCGTAAGGCCTTTTGCTACTTGCTCGCTCCGCCCAAGAGTGTGCTTACGCCCGAGGCGCGCCGACGGTTAGAGGCACTTGAGGCTTTCTCCGAATTGGGCAGCGGATTCAACTTGGCCATGCAGGACTTGGATATTCGTGGTGCAGGCAATCTGCTGGGAGCCGAACAAAGTGGTTTTATGGAAGATTTGGGCTACGAAACTTATCAAAAGATATTGACCCAGGCCGTCACCGAACTCCGCAATGACGAGTTTTCCGACCTCTATGCCGATGCCATTGAGGAGGGTAGAGAAATCAGCGGCAGTGAGTTTGTGGAAGACTGTGCGGTGGAGAGCGACCTGGAGATGTATTTCCCGGAGACATACGTGCCGGGCAGCAGCGAGCGCATGTTGCTCTATCGCGAACTCGACAACATTGAAGACGACAATGATCTTGCAGCCTATCGCCAACGCCTTATCGACCGTTTCGGCGCAGTGCCGCCTGAGGGAGAGGAGCTGATGCAGGTTGTTGCACTCCGACGTGTGGGCAAACGATTGGGATGCGAGAAGGTAACGCTCAAGCAGGGCATCATGACCCTTCAGTTTGTTTCCAATCAGAACAGCCCATTCTATCAGAGCCCGGTTTTTGGACGCATCATCAAATATGTGATGACCAACCCTCGTCGTTGCAATTTTAAAGATGCCCATGGCCATCGTCTCATTCATGTAAGGAGTGTGCCAA
>CAYVGR010000110.1:0-8151 GCA_964450065.1 uncultured Prevotella sp.
ACCTTTAGTATTTCCATAGATGTATTCTATGTAGTTTACCATACCTATTCTATTGTCTAATGCTTGAACCGATACTAAGTCGTTCGCTATTAGATTTGGAACAACTGCTGCTACCATATCTAATGCTGCTCTTTTGTATTGTCCAATTGCGCTTGATTGTGTTGCTTCTGTTAATTGGTATTTAATGAAGCTTGAAGTGTTTTCTAATACTTTTGCTAATGCTGCTTTTCTACCTATGTCTAACTTTCTTCCTTCGAAGATTGTTTTTTCAACTAGGTTTATTCTTCTTCCCCACTTTTCGTATAGGGCTTGGTGTTTGCCATCTGCTAGCAATGTATTCTCGTTAATTATTTTTCCCATTTTTATTTTCCTATTTTAATCTATTATTTACTGTACCCTGTCGTTATATTTTCTAATAAGCTTAATACTCCAGTCAAATCATCATCTTCTGGATTATTTATTTTAGGCTTAGTTGTTATTTCAGATTGTTCTGATACTATTCTAGCTTCTATTTCATCGTCTATATTAAATGGTAACGATTTTATTCGATGCTTATAGTCCATCCCTCTCTCTAATAAATTATCAACATCTCTAGAAGTGAAATTTTCTGGTAATCTATTTATCATTTCTTGTGCGTCTAATGAATTAAACTTTGCGTATGATTTTATATAGTTTTCAGCTAATCTCTTTAAGTCTCTTGTTTTTGATTTATATGCTTCTACTAGTTTATTACTCTTATCAATTAATTTATTTTCCAGTATTTTATGATCTTTTACCATGCTTGATATTTTATCCTTATACTGATTTGTGATCTTTTCTGTTTGCTCTAATAAGCTCGTATATTTCGTATCTAAACTTTCTGATAATTTCTTAAATCTATTTAATTCTGTATTAGCTTTTATAAATCTCTCTCTAAGAGATGATAACTTTCTTTCTGTTTCTCTCTTCTGCTCTGTTAATAATTCTACTCTTTCTTTATTTTGTGATCGCACTTCTTCTAATAATTGTTTATTACTAGAAGCTTTCTTTGCTTTTTCACCTAACGCTTTTGTAGCTTGTCTAGCTTTTTCAAGCATTGCCATCAATTCGTTTTCTCTGGTAGTTCCAGCTGAAATCTCTTTCTGGAGATTCGCTACTTTTTCCTCTAAAGAACTTACTGCGTTTAGTGCGTCCTTTAGGTCTTCTAATAATGTGGATGTGGTATCTTCACCTTCCATATTCTCGAATGTATTTATTTTTTCTTTAGCAGATTCTTTTAAGTTATTAAAATCATCTGATTTTGAACTATTTAATAAATCATAAAGTAATGTAGCTTCTTCTATAGTTTTTGCTTCTTCTATCTTAGTAGCTATTCATTCTTTATCTAATACGGTTTCTGTACTATCTATTTTCTTTTCTATTGTTTCTATTATTTCTTTTTCATTTACCATGTCTAGTGATTCTACTAATCTTTTGATAGATTTTAATCCTAGAACTGTTTTTTCATTTTCAACCTCTTCTAGTATTTTATCTCTAATTGGTTGAATTTTTTTACTTTCTACTACATCTGGTCTTGCTTGCTTAACTGCGGGTAAAGTAACTACGTCGAAAGCTACGAATTCATAACTATCTTCATTTACGAATTCTAGATCTCCTTCATAATATGTTTCTCCACCACCTCTAGATGATACTCCTAGCTTACTTCCATAATCACATAATGTTTTTAGTATTCTTCCATTAGGTGTATTTAATATGTCGAAAGTTGTTATTAGCTCTCCTTTATCATTTAGCTTCGCGTCAGTTAATGATATAGCTATTTCTCTAATATCTGTTTCTAATCGATCCTCTGGGTGATTTAACTCTCCATATAAGGTTCTTGTTTCTAAATATTCTTTAAATGTATCAGATTGTAATACTTTTTCCCATAATGGTCTAGTATATGTTCGACCGTTTCTAGTAGGTTCATCCGCTTTTGCTCCAATGCCTCTTAACCTTCCTAATATGTTAGGATTCTTAGATGTATCTAAACCTTCTGTTATTAGTTCTAGAGTTTGGTTATTAGTGCGTTCGGTAAGTATTTTTCTACTCATCTGTTATCTCCTTATTTTCTAAAATCTTTATATCAATTTTAATTATCTTTAGTATATCTTTAATAGGTTGTATATTGTATTCAGTTATATATTTTTTTATGCTATCTACTAATGTTTCTAATCTGATTGATTTAAAGAATTTTCTTCTCGTAGTCTCTTCTAAGCTTTCCGAGAATATGAATGAATGTGTTATAAAAGAACTTGCTGTTTTTATTAGTTCTTCTTCTTTTTCTTCTTCTTTCATTATCTGTAAATATAGCCGTGATTTCTTAGTGTTATTTTGTTTTCGTAAATTATTATAAAATCGTGTAATATCTAGATCTCTATTATTATTTATGAACCGTATAACATCTAGATGTACATCTTTGCTTTGTACTAACTTCTTCAAGGGCTCCTCTATGTTAATTCCTTTACTCTGCATATCAAATAATAATGTATAACATTCTTGTCTATCTATAATCATATATCCTCCCTGACTATAACTCTGTTTGCATTTGCTCATTATCTATCATATCTACCCCTAAATCATCTGGAGTAGGTAAATTGCTATCGCTTTCTATATCAAAGTCATCTACCTCTTCTTCAGTATCTAAGCCACTATCTGTGTCTGAACTATCTATTCCAAATATATCATCTAGGTCTTCAAATCCTCCCAGATCTTCTTCTCCTTCCAGATCTTCTTCTCCTTCCAGATCTTCTTCTCCTTCCAGATCTTCTTCTTCAGTAGCTAGTAGTTCTTCTCCAGTCTCTCTTAGATTTTTTATCATTTCTGATAACCTATCTGTAACTTCACTATTACCTAAATGCTCTATCATTAACATAGTAATTAGCTCTAATCTATCTGCTGTATTCTCTATATCTGTAAATAACCTACTTATATTATCTATTAATGATACTTTATTTTCCATTGTTTGTATTTTTTCATTATCTTCTATTGTAGATGGACTTTCCATTTTAACTTGAAAATTATTTATATAATTATATTGTCCTCTATCTAGGAAGAATATATTTAATAATGTCTTAATAGCTTGAATATATGCATTTTGTATCCTCTTTATTGTTTTTGCATATCTATTAGATATTTTTGTTAATGATTCTCCACCACTGAAGCCTGCATTATCATCCATAAATCCTAAGAAAGGTTTTGGTATTTTTAATCCAGCAAATAGCTTATTATTGAAATAATCTAAATCTGTTAATTCTCCTACGTTGACATCCCCACCTACTGTACTTGCAGTTATGCCACCTTGTCCATCTCTGATCGGAACGTATATATTATTTTCTATTGGACTTGCGTTAGAGTAATTCATCATTCCGCCATCTTCTGTTAGTCCTAATTTTTGTTCAAATAGTGATTTAATTTGTGTTAATACCGCTCCTGTATCAGCCTTAGACATATCACCTACTTCTACTCCTAATATCCTTACTATAGCTGATCGAGTTACTCTATTTAATAGTAATGAATCTTCTAACAGTCTTAGCTCTCTATATATTTTATAAATATCAGCTAATATTGATTTTCCTCTATTAACTTTATATTTATATGTAGTTGTGCCTTTATCTCCCTGTTTTATTAATTCTACCTCTTCTGGTTTCCTTGTTAAAGTATCCGGTAATGTTATATGTATAAACTTAGTTGGATCATATAATTTAATATCATTATCTGTTACCTTATATGAGTAGAATATGCTATCTGTTGGAGTTGTAGTGGATGCTGGTGTCTTTAAGAATCCTACTGTCTTTCCTCTCTGGGTTAAGTCGAATATATCAGCTGGGTTAGGGTACATCTCTATATGCTCTTCTAAGTTGTCGTCTTTTTCATATATATTTATTATTAGTTTTTCATTTATAATTGCTTTCTTATCCGCTATCTGCTCTTTAAGTAATTTTGGATCTGAATTTTTCATTAGTAAGTCTGCGCCTAAATCTGTTGATCTAAAAGTCTCTAAATATACATCACCATATTTAACTAAGGCATGTATATGCTGTCAAGCTGATTCATCCAAGTTAATTGATTTTAATATTTGGTTACCCGCTTTTGCTATCTCATCATGCTGAGATTCTACCCATATTATAGATCCATCTGCACTGTATTCCGTAGCATCATCTGCGTATAGTTCTAATGCTGATGATATAACAACATCTGTAGACATCTCATCAAAAATTTTATATAACCTCTCCCTATCTTCAGCTAATGTTGTAAACTTCTGCAACTCTCCTGCGTTAGTAGATGATCCATATCTAGGATCTTCTGCTAATTTCTTAGTTATAGAGTTTTTAGTATCCACTGGTATGTTAGGTTCTGGTAATCCAGTAGGTTTAAATTTTATATTTTTTTGCTCTGCCATTTTTTATCTCCTAGAATATGAATATATCATTATTAAGAACTGATGGTTTATAAACATTTTTACTTAATAAGCTTTCATTATACTCTTTTCTTTCTTGATCTGTCATATTTGAGAAGTCTACTAATCTCTTCTCTTCCGCTCTCTTTAATACTTTTTTAGCATTCTCTTGAACTTTTGCATCTTCTTTTAACATGTCTTCTAATTCTTTTAAAAGTGCATGTTTATCTGTTCCGCCACCCTTGGTGTTGAAATCATATATTATTTCTATATCTGATCCATAATGATATAAATACTCATCTTTTGATAATGATGCATTGTATAAGGCTCCTGTCAATGCGTCTGCTAAGTCTTTCGACCCTTCTGATGGATGGTCTACTTTACCTGTTCGCATATCTCTTTCTAAATGGATTAACTCTTCTCTTTGAATATTTATATTTAGTAATCCAACTCTTTGTTCACTTATAGCTGCTCTCAGAGACATATAACCATCTGGTTTTCTATCTAGTGATATTAAGTCGCTTTTAACGCCTTGCTTCTCTAACTGCTGTCTAGTATCTACTGACTGGAATCCATCGGTTGATACTGCTTTTATATTTCATCCTAATCTTTTTAAATAGTATATAAACTTTCTAGACTTTTCAAAATCTATTTCTGAATCTGTTGGAGCCTTTATTGTTACCCCAAATAATTGTTCATAATATAAATCTGTATCAGGAACTGCTTCTGCTGCTTGATTTTCTTTTTCCTTAGCTCCTATAATAGCTACCGCAGCTATTCCTGTTCTGTCTCCACTTACTGATGTATCAATATGTATATATATAGGTTTTGTATATAATTCTTTATCTACTTCTTCTGGTTTGAAGTAATCCCATATTTGATTATCATCATCTATTCCAGTTATTATCTCTTCTAATGTAAATGGGTTCTCTCTATCTATTATAACATTACTAACTCTTGCTGAAGATAGAAATTTCATTGATCCAAATACGCTTATACCTGCAATATTCATTAATGCTGTTTCAATTGATCTTTCAAAGTCTTCTTGATACTCTACAGGTACATCTATTATATTGTATCCTAATCTTTCATAAGACTCTATTGTTTCATCTTTACCTATTACTTTAGATGGTTTATATTTATCTCCGACTGCTACCTTAAACGTTTTACCAGAGTAGTTGTCTGATGGTTTAACTTTCCATATCGGCTCATCTACTACATAAGTACTTGATTCTTTTTTAACTGTTTGTATATATCTTTCTAAGAAATCTGATTCCGCTCTTTTTGATGACATCATAAATAGAACTGTAGGTAGCTCTCCACCTCTTCCTATAAATCTAGATTTCATTCTCTGCTTAACGGCATCATATGTTCTCATCATAGCGTCTTGCTCTAGTTTTAAACTTTTCTTAGCTTGAGAGAAGTTAATCTCATCCATTATACCGCAGTTATGTACTATATAATCTTTTTCTTTACCTTCAATTATAAAGTTACTTTCTTCTGTTTGAGAAATATCATACAATCTTATAGGCTCATCAAAGTATATTTTCTCTATCGATTTAACTCGCATATAACCTCCCAATTATATTAATTATCGTATTCTCGGTTCTGTAGATTCTATAACATCTGGCATTGCATTTTTTGGTTTTGAATCTACTATTGTTAACCCATTAACTATTTGATTAGTTGCTTTAGTAACTGTTTTGTCTAACTCTATTTTACTTGTTTTTACTTTTTTAGATACTTCATATACTATAGATTCGATTAGAATATCTATTTCAAATTCACTCTTCTTTAATTTAGGGAATTTTTCATTTATCATATCTATTATAAATTGTTTTTTGATAGCACCTGTTCCTGGTCCATATGTTTGCTCTGCTGCTTTAACGCCTGCTTCTATTGCATCTATTAATGTTTTCATCATCGCATTATCTTTTAATTTTGTTAATAGAGATGTTACTTTTGGTATTATATATGCTGATAAAGCAGATATTATTCCTATTACTGTATATCTTATTATTTGTTCTATTAATAATTCCATTTATATTCTCCTTTTATTTTTTGTATCCTCATATTACTGGCTTTCTTGTAGGTTTTCAATATTCGCTTCAATACTCTGGTTTACTCTCTACCTCTGCGTATATTTTTAATCTCCCAGTTCTATCGAAAGCGTGAGCTCCTATACCTTCTACACTTCTTGGTATTATTATGCTTTTTAGGTTAACTGCACCAGAGAAAGCCATAGCCTCTATTCAATATAATTCACTACTTTCCTCGAATATAATGTTTTCTACCCCACTATTTTCAAATGCTCCATATTCTATATTCTTTACGCTTTTAGGGATTATTATGTTTTTTAAATTATAGGTAGCATTGAAAGCATACGGTCCAATTTCTATAACACTGTTTGGTATTGTAATGTTTTCTATACCACTGCCAGCAAATGAGTATCTTCCTATCTTTATTATATGATTTGGAATTGTAAATTCTTTTATGTCTACTCTGCTTAGATAACTTTTTGGGATATAATCTAAATAATCTAATGGGTCTATATTAGCGTCTAGTATAGCCTTAGTGAACTTACCTGTAAACATACTGTTTTTTAATTTACTGTATATCTCTTCCCATTTATTACTTTCTATTAAGTCTGCATGCTCTTCTATTATTTTTCTTACTTCTAATTCCATATTTCTAAGCTTCCTTATCTTTATCAGCTAAATCTTTCTTTTTAGATACCTCAAGTAGTTCTTTAGCGGTCAAATACTTATATGCTTTTTGTTTTATTTTTAATATTTTTCTTTCCTTTCTATACTCTTTAGAATTTTTTCAAGTTGATAATACTCGAGTTAATCCAAATGAGAATAATGAGAAAGTAACTGCTGTGTATGTTGTCATTACTAAATTGGCGTTATTATATATATTATTTATGATCCACTTTGTTATGATATTACCTGATATCATACTTTGATCTACTATTATTAATGCTAAAGATATTAGTGTTATTATTATCCCTACTATACTTATTGTTTTTTGTTTCTTCATTCCTAGTTGACCTTTTTTTATACTATATATTTCTAAATATTCTTTTGTCGTATCATCCGCTTTAATTTTTTTAGCATCGAAGCTTTTATTATCTAAAATACCCAATGTTGTGGAGGCTGTATGTTTCAATATATTAAATGATTTCTTATATGCATATGGATATGCTCCTATTATTATGGATAATATTACTGATATTATTGTTACTATTATGCTTATCATATTTTAATCCTTTAGAAATATATTCCAAATCAAGGAGGTCCTCCACTTCCGCCGCGTCTTGTAGCCCTACTATTTCATCCCGGTGATGGTGGGAATACTGCTCCTTCGCCACCAAATCCGCCACCTCACTCTGATCGTCACGTGTTACTTATCCAAGAATTCTGCGTATCTCTAACATAATTTGTTATATTTTTGAATGGAGATGAATCTCCCAGGCCTATTGAAGCAGCTATATCATATTCAGCGCTTGCGAAACTCTGGCCTCATTCCCCCCTACTATCAAATCCATTCATACCTGATATACCTGGGCGACCTGTCCTAGAGTCTAATCCAGCTGCTTGCCCATTAATCTGATACGTATTCCCATCTACTCATAAATCTCTATGTATAGGTGGTCGCTGTATAGCATTCTCGGAAAACAACGCTTTCTCTCCCGATACATTTAGTGTTTTACTGTCTATTGTATGTAGATACTT
>CAYVGR010000111.1:0-8089 GCA_964450065.1 uncultured Prevotella sp.
TAGTGGCAAGAAGTTTAAGAACTGTCATGGCAGGGGCCTTCGGTAATAGCCCATTGACATAAAAAAGGAGACACGGCAAGATGATAATGCCGTGTCTCTTTTTATAGTAGGTATACTGCCTGTTTGGCGAATATCCTGAATGAATTAATTCTGTTATTTTTTGCTTATTCTGATACTGTTGACTAATCTTTGTTAGAATTGTCGAACAAATTGTCAGCTTCGAGAATCTCATCCTCGTCAAACCATGTGCTCAGCTTGTTGTGTGCCTTAGCCTTGACGTCTTCCGAAATATCACCCCAAACCTTTTGCAAAACATAGATAAGCACGGCTAAGTCGTCGCTTAGTCCGGCAATGGGGAAAGCATCGGGTATTACGTCGAGCGGACTTATAAGATACCCCAAAGCCCCGATGATTAAGGCTTTGTCTTTCATCGATACTTTATCACTCTCCAATGTATAGAAAAGTATGAGGGCTGCATAAATAAATTTAGCGCCTGCACGTTTGGCAATGCGAGAGATTTTCTCAACAAATCCATTTGAAGTGAATTTGTTTTTATACTTCATAAAATCCGGGAGTTCTAATTTTGCCATGGTAATTCAGTGTTTGTTAAATTATTGATGTTCTTCAAACTCCAAAACAGCATTGATATATGCCGCTACACTTGGATGTTTTGTTTTCTGACGCTTGATATTTTTGTTTTTCAACACCATTCTCAAACCCTTAATGATCAGTGCTATCACCACTCCAATCGCAATGCCTATCAGTATTGATAGGGTATCGTTGTTCCAAGGCAAACTCTTCCGGGGGAATACACTGAGAACGATGATGGGGATAAGAGCAATAATACCATATGTTGTCAGTTGTGAACGCTGCGACCCTTCGCTATCGAGTATGGCCTGATAGTCGAATAGATAGTCATCCAGTTTTTCACGGGTGATGCCATAGGCTTCCATACTCGGAAAACCATCCTTATCCTGGTGGTGCTCAATCGCTGAGTTTACACGATGCTCGTAATCGTCTAATATATTGGGGTGTAAGTCTTTCATACGTTAATAATAACCCAAGAAGAACATATTTATTATAAGCTTTCCATAAAAAAGCAAGACAGTGCCCCTATAAGCCGGGTTCTGTATCCTCTCCGAAGAGAGGCGCTCTATCATCTATCTAACTTGTAAGTCACCCTACAATTTTAGCGTTCTACCCTCCGTCGTTGCCAAAGCATCGGGCGGGCAACCCTTATAACGACGGTATACATGAACTTGCAGCCCCCAGACGGCACGGCGTGGCGATCACCCACCACCCGGTGGTCTCTTACACCACCTTCTCACCCTTACCACCCACAAGGAGTGGCGGTTGTTTTCTTCTGCCTTCACCTACTGTCACCAATAGCTTCCACTTTCAGAAGTGGGGTGCCCTATGCTGCCCGGACTTTCCTCTCGCACCTCCGTGGATGCCAGCGATAGAGCCGGAGCACTGTCTTGTTATCTGCAAAATTAATAAATTATATCCACAAATAATAGAAAAGCAATGGAAGATTTCGTGGAGAAAGATTCAGTTTCAAAAGATGTGTAATCAGCCGCTACGTGCAAACATTTCTATAATTCTGAAGGAATATTGCACATGTGTGCGCACACAAATCTTTGATATAGGTCAAGAAAACCCCATTTTTTGCCAAGTTGAGATGAATATAGTTGGTAAGTGGGATAATCTGTCCTATCTTTGCATTGTCAAAAGGAAACAAGATCCTTGTGAAAGGATAATCCTCAAGACATTCTTCAATAGAATTAAGGTTAGTAGATTGTTTCATATAGGTTTTTAGTTTTTAGGTTTAAGATTAAGTTTTTAGGTTATTCATTAGGTAGTTAGTAGTTTAAGGTAAATTTAAGATTGGTTTTAGGTTAGCACAAATCCCCATCTCCCATTTGGAGAGATGGGGATTTGCTTTTGATAAACGAAGGATAAGCGGAACCTCCTTTCCCTTGTCAGTGAATTGGAGCGAGGAAATATCAGAACAATATACAAGTTGGAAAGCAAATCAAGGCGAAGCAGAGGCAAAACTCGTATATTGTGTCATACCTTTGAGACGGCCTGTTATGAGTTACGTTTTACCTCGTGATTAAAAGTTTGTAAAATACATCATAGTATGGCTTAAAAGCCGTTAAGTGTTAAAATTGAATTGTTAAAATCGAATAAAAAAGCACGACAAAATGACATAGTCAGAATATTTGCGCCTATATTTGCAACACATGTTTTAGTAATAATGATTGTTTCTGTCAATAACAAAAACAGTAGTTAAAACATCATTTGATATCAATAAGATTCAGTAAACAATAAATTATAAAACAGACGTATGAAGAAGTATTTCAATTATTTGTTAGCAGGCATTTGTGTTGTTGCCTTAGCTTTTTCTGCCGGTTCTTTTATCAAGGTTTATGCTACGACTAACGAAGTGGCTCAATCGGGACAGCCGGTAGATCTGACCTATGCAGCCGATAAGGCGCTCCCTGCCGTTGTGCATATTAAATTTGTGCAAAATTCCAAAACACAGACCGTAGAGGTGGAGAGAGATCCGTTTTCTGATTTCTTTTCCGATCCGTTTGGATTCTTTGGCAACCCACAAGGCAATGGGGGCAAACAGCGACGCCAGGTGCGCACGCCCAAGCGCG
This sequence comes from uncultured Prevotella sp., assembly GCA_964450065.1. Classification (GTDB taxonomy): domain Bacteria; phylum Bacteroidota; class Bacteroidia; order Bacteroidales; family Bacteroidaceae; genus Prevotella. Next base: position 2,667 of record CAYVGR010000111.1, read on the forward strand.
AGGCTACGGGTTCTGGTGTGCTCATCAGTTCGGATGGATATATCGTGACCAATAACCACGTGGTGAATGGTGCTGACGAACTCATTGTGACTCTTGAAGACAACCGTGAGTTTAACGCTCGCATTGTTGGTACCGATCCCACTACCGACCTTGCACTCATCAAGGTTGATGGTAAGAATTTGCCAACCCTTACTATTGGTGACTCAGACAAACTCAGGGTAGGAGAATGGGTCATCGCCGTGGGAAACCCCTTCGGCCTGAACAACACGGTTACTGCCGGCATTGTCAGTGCAAAGGGACGCTCTCTCTATCAGAACAGTGTTGAGAGCTTTATCCAGACCGATGCGGCCATTAACCGTGGAAACTCGGGTGGAGCCTTGGTCAATACCAAGGGCGAACTCATCGGTATCAATGCCATGCTCTATTCTGAGACAGGGTCGTATGCAGGCTATGGATTTGCCATACCTACCACTATTATGAACAAAGTGGTAGACGACCTCAAGAAGTATGGTACGGTGCAGCGCGCGTTCTTGGGTATCAGAGGTAGCGACTTGCTGAAATATATTGACGATTTGAAGCGAAACAACAAGGATGTGCCCGACTTTGGAACTAATGAGGGCGTGTATGTTGCAGAGGTAGAAGACAATGGCGCCGGAGCCGAGGCCGGTCTCAAGGAGGGCGATGTTGTAACAGGTGTCGACGGTAGGAAGGTTGCCAGGATGTCTGATCTCCAAGAGATTGTCAATGGCAAGCATCCGGGTGATAAGGCTACTATCAACTGGTTGCGCAACAAGAAGAAGATGAGTAAAACCGTGACATTGAAGAATCAGCAAGGCACCACCAAGGTGATGAAGACTGCCGACCTCGATGTGCTTGGTGCAAAGGTGATACCAGTAGACGACAACCTGAAGAAGCAGCTTGGCATCAGCTATGGCCTTCAGGTTAAGGATGTGAAGAGCGGAGCATTCAAGGATGGCGGTATTAGCGACGGATTTATCATCATTAGTGCCAACGACAGGCCCATGAAGGAGATTTCCGACCTTCAGAATGCAGTGAAGGAAGCCTCGTTGAGCAAGAATCCTGTGCTCTTCATCACTGGTGTTTGGCCATCGGGCAAGACCGATTATAAGGCTATCAAGGTTGCAGAGTAGAAGCAATAGAAGGAGATAAGTTCAGGCCGTTTCAGCAAATACAAAATTGCTGAAACGGCTTTTTTAATATGGATAATATAGTTCATGCCTGAGTGGGAAACGCAGATTTTGTCATGATAACTTCACCATAATCCTGTCTGAAAAAAATGTCCTTCTGGAACTCAATGCGCCATGTTTTATCAAGCAAAACTTAAAATTAAAGTCTTAAAAGTTGAACTGTGTTACGTTGAGTATCTGATGAGCTTGCGTTCAGAGCCTAACTGTGTTGCGAAGAAGACTTAGTCATGCTGCCACAGGGTGTTAATCATGATGCGATTAGATACCCAACGATACCCTTTTTGAGCATATTAAAACTGAACAGAAGTAAGACTTTTTGGCAAGAGTCTGATAGTTAGCGTGTTGCGAAAATCTTTCAAATTTGGCGAATTTGAAGCCGTGGTTTTTCTTTTTTCAAATAAGCGAAGCATGAGAGCATGTTTGTACAAATATTTCAAAATTATTTTATCATGCCGAGTGATGACCGATGATGATGATAAAATTTAGCTCAATGTATAATAAAGCGACGGGTTCTGCGTTGATAAGATGATGAAGACTAAACAGTTATTATTAATGATTGTGACGGTGTGCACAGTCTTGGGAGCCATGAGTTCGTGTGCCGATGATGACAGCTTCACGAGTTCGTCGTCTCATCTGCTGACATTTTCAACAGACACGGTGAAACTGGACACGGTCTTTAGCAACGTTCCGTCGACCACACGCTCACTTTGGGTGTTTAATACCTCGGGTGATGGGCTGCGGTGCAGGTCGGTAAGACTGGAGCGTGGGGCGGAGTCTGGCTTCAGGGTGAATGTAGATGGAACATATCTTGGTGAGGCACAGGACTATGCGGCTACTGATGTGGAAGTGAGGAATAAAGACAGTATTCGTGTTTTTATAGAACTGACATCTCCTTCTAACTATCAAAACACGCCCCAACTAAACGAAGACAACCTCATTTTTACGTTAGAAAGTGGGGTGGAGCAACGCGTGAGCCTCCGGGCGTATTCATGGGATGCCACGTTGTTGAAGAATGTGAGGATAGACAAGGACTCTACGATATCGAGCCAAGACCGGCCGATTGTTATTTACGGCGGAATAACTGTCGACAGTGCAGCAACTTTGAATATAGCAGCCGGCACCACGCTGTATTTTCATAACGATGCGGGAATCAATGTGTATGGACGACTGAAAACCAATGGCACGGCCGATAACAACGTGGTGCTCCGAGGTGACAGGATAGATAGGATGTTTGACTATTTGCCTTACGATTTTGTGCCCGGGCAGTGGCAGGGAGTGCGCTTTTACAATTCGTCAACAGCAAACGAGCTGATCTATACTGATATTCACAGTACATATAATGGTGTGGTGATCGATTCCACAGATGTATCAAAGCAAAAGCTGACACTTGAAAATGTAACCATACACAACTGTCAGGGCTATGGGTTGTTGACGGCCCATGCCAAGGTGAGAGTGTATAACACTCAGATAACCAATACGCTTGGCGACTGCGTTCTTGTGAATGGAGGCGATGTGGAGATGAACAACTGCACCTTGGCACAGTTTTACCCGTTTGATGCCAAGCGTGGTGTGGCCTTGCGCTTTACGGCCAGGCATCCGCTTCTGAATTTGGCTGTAGGCAATACGCTGGTGACGGGTTATGCCGATAACCAGCTCATGGGCGAGAAGGGAGATTCCACGATGCAGTTTAATTATAGATTTGTACATAGCATGATACGTACGCCTAAGATAGAAACGGCCGACAGTATATATTTTGTCGAGGTGATATACGAGGATGTCAAGGATACGGTGAGCTGTGGCGAAAAGCATTTTGTACGTATCGATACCGATAGCCTGCGCTATGATTTTCGTCTCGATAGTGTCTCGTTGGCAATCGACAAGGCTGACGTGTTGTCGGCTCGGCCAACCGATCGCGACGGGAAGTCGAGAGGCAAGCTGCCGGACATTGGAGCCTATGAATATATCAAGCCATAAGATGACAAGGCAATGCCCATATAGTTTATATTAATATTGGTGGTGGTCATTATATGTCTCCACCTGGACTAAAATGCAGACAAGATGAAACGAATCAAGATAGAAATAGATGTGGAACTCTGTTCGATAGAAGAACTGAGCGAGAGGGAACGCGATTTGGTGCAACGGGCCATCGAAGCCACAGGGAATTCGTATGCCAAATACAGTCGCTTTTATGTAGGAGCAGCTGTTCTGCTTAATAACGATGAGGTATTCATAGGAGCCAACCAAGAGAATGCAGCATTTCCGTCAGGCTTGTGTGCGGAGCGGTCGGCAATATTTGCTGCTCAGTCCAATCGCCCTGAGCAGCCCATTAAGATGTTGGCCATTGCGGCAAGAAATGATGCCGGATTGCTCAATGACCCCATAACGCCATGTGGATCGTGCCGCCAGGTAATATTAGAAATAGAAGACAGATACCAGCAACCCGTGGAAATTATGCTCTATGGAAAGAGAGGAATTTATAAGATTATGAGCGTGAAAGATCTGCTTCCATTGTCATTTGTAGATGCAAACATGAAGGCATGACTCCATGTTGCGGAAACATGGAGACGTAAAAACACTGCAGATGCCTACCTTTTGATTTTGAAGAACCCGAGACGGTGGGTCACCCCTTTGCGCCCAAGCGATTTTAATATGTAATATCCATTGGGGATATGCGATATGTTGACAGGCTTTTCCCCATAGGTTCGGGTAGCTATCACAGAACCTTGTAATGTCTCGATAACCAGTAACTTAGCATCAAGAATCTTGCCTTTGGGTGGAGGAACAAGCCACGTTCCGTCGCATTTGAGCAGTGGTACGTCTGTGGTTTTGGTTTCAGGCAGGTTGTGGCTTTGTTGCGCCTTGCTCTCATTGCCATATCTGTCCATGCCGGTTATTGCAAAGTAGCGTCCTTCGGTTTGTATGGCTAAGGTGTTGCCTTTGCGGCGGATGGCAATAAGATTTTCGGGACAGTCCGTGTCTACCGGCCAGGTTCGGCTGCTATATATATTATAATAAGGTGTTTCGCCATCCCATTTCATCCCGTCTTTGTACAGTTCGATGCGGCTTGGAGCTTGTGGTGCGGTCTTGCCTGACCATGTCATAGGTGGGACGAGTGCGGGGTAACGATTGAACTGTAATAGGAAATCGTAGATGCCTTGGTCGTTGTCGGTGAGGAACTTGCCCCTGAAGTAGGCTTGCCCTAATCCGTATTGGCGCAAAACGTGCAGTTCGCGTGTGACATCACTGAGTTTCCAGTTGCCTTCACGTGGATTCAGGAAGTAGATGCCAACGCCCGGAGCCACGGTTCGGCCATGGCTTTGCTCTGCCCAATCGATGGCAAAAGGGAAGAACTGGTCGTTGCGGAAATACATCATGGGGTAAAGCTGGTCCATCCAGCCGTCGCGCAACCAGCCTTGGGCATCTTGGCAAACTTTGGTATAAGCATTCCACCCACGGCTTCCATACCGACTCAAGTCGTTGAATTTGCCAATAGGCGAGCAACTGATTTTAACCCAAGGCTTACGATGTTTCACCTTGTTGTGTATGGCACTCACGATGTTGGTTATATTTCTCCTGCCTTGGTCACGCGATACTCGGATTTTCCATGTTTCCGGATATCGGATGTAATCGAGGTGAATGCCGTCTATATCATACTTGTCGGTTATCTCGTCACATATATCTGCAAGATATGATGCCGTGCGGGGATCTTCGGGGTTCATATAGCCGTCGGGGCCGATTTTCCTGATGAGCGATGGATATTTCTTTCTTAACCGTTGACATCCGAGCTTGTTCCATTTGCCGACGGGAATGGTGACTACCCATGCATGGAACTCCATGCCACGCTTGTGGCACTCGTCTATGGCAAACTGAAGGGCGTCGTATCCCGGCGATTGTCCCGGATTGCCGCTCAGGCAACCATCCCATGGTTCATACTGAGATGGATAAATGGTTGTGCCTCTCACGCGAGTTTGCATGAGGACGGTGTTGATGCCAGCTCGTTGATAAAGGTCTAAAAGGGTACGGAGCTCGCTTTTCTGTTTCTCAATGCCATATTGGCTCCTGGCATAGTTGTGTGGCCAGTCTAAACCGCCGATAGTGGTTAGCCATACGGCTCGGACTTCATGTTTGGGAGAAACAGCAGATTGGGCAAAAAGAGCAATCCATGAAAAGAATATATATAAAGTGGTGACAATGCGCCTGCTCATTTGAATACAA
>CAYVGR010000112.1:0-8058 GCA_964450065.1 uncultured Prevotella sp.
ATGAACGGACAAGTAAAAATCGGTGTCGAGCGTTCTCGACTAAATTATGATTTAGTGCATCAATTCTCTCTTTCTTTTCTAAAATCAATATCTTTGGACAATTCCATAATTTTGCATTTGTTGTTGGACTCTACGTACTCTCATCAAGGATCTGATTCTTGTGTTAAATAAGGTTTGCCGGTAACTTCTTTATGGAAAATATTTATACCTTTGGAACGGGTTACAATTTATAATTTACCATTCGGCAAATAATTCTAACGACGATGATAGAAGATGTTTTGAAATACAATGCCCAGTTTGTGGCAGAGAAAAGCTATGAGATGTATGCCACAACGGGACAGCCAACCAGGAAACTAGCAGTGCTGAGTTGCATGGACACTCGACTGACCGAGCTGCTGCCAAAGGCTATGGGGCTTAGAAACGGAGACGCAAAGTTTATTAAGGTAGCCGGCGGAACGATGCTGTCGCTCTACGACTCGGTGATTCGGTCATTGCTGGTTGCTGTATATGAGTTGGGATGCGAGGAGATGATGGTGGTGCACCATTCCGATTGTGGACTCTGTCATTTGGAAGCCCAACACTTCATCGACCTCATGAAGCAAAGGGGTGTCAGCGACGAAGCCTTGGCTGAGGCGGCCGAACATGTGGACCTTGAAAGCTATCTCAGTGGCTTTGAAGATACGGAAGAGGATGTGCGGCGTATTGTCACTGCCATTCAGCAACATCCGCTGATGCCGCGGCAGTTTGTCGTGCGGGGATTTATGATAGACTCATATACAGGAGAGTTGAGCGAAGTTAAATAAGTGTGCCGACAGCGGGGTGCCCTTTGCCAATTGTTGGCACAAACTCTTTTATTTTACAATGTATTTTCGTACATTTGCAGGCAAAGTCATTCATCAAGATGGAATCTGAAAAACTTTCTACCCTTCGTACCGAGGGGCTTGTCAAGCGTTACGGTGAACGAACGGTGGCCAACAAGGTGAGCATCAGTGTGCGCCAAGGCGAAATCGTTGGGCTTCTCGGCCCCAATGGTGCGGGGAAGACAACTTCGTTCTATATGACTACGGGGCTTATCGTGCCCAACGAAGGTCATGTATATATAGACGATAAGGAGATAACCGACTATCCTGTGTACAAGCGTGCGCGGGCCGGTATCGGCTATTTGCCACAGGAAGCCAGTGTGTTCAGGAAGTTGAGTGTGGAAGACAATATCATGGCAGTGCTTGAGATGACCAAGCTCAGCCATGAACAACAGGTGGCCAAGCTGGAAAGCCTGATTAACGAATTCCGTCTCAACAAAGTGCGAAAGAACAAGGGCGACCGCCTCTCGGGAGGTGAGCGACGACGCACGGAAATTGCGCGCTGTTTGGCTATCGACCCGAAATTTATTATGCTCGACGAGCCGTTTGCGGGGGTCGATCCCATTGCTGTGGAGGATATACAGCATATCGTATGGCGCTTGAAATACCGAAATATAGGCATCTTGATAACCGACCACAACGTGCAGGAAACGCTTTCGGTGACCGACCGTGCCTATCTGCTTTTCGAGGGACGCATCTTGTTCCAGGGAGAGCCGGAGGAATTGGCTGCCAACAAGATAGTGCGCAAGAACTATTTGAGTGATAACTTTGTATATAGGAAGTTTCAAACAAACGAAGAGGACAGACGCTTTGCGGAGGAGATGAGACAGCAATTCACGGATGCGTGACGAGATAAAAGAAACTCTCAGTCTAAGCCAATAGTTGGGGTTTAGTCGAATCTGCCCTATGGTTAAAAAAACAAATTTTTGTTTTATATATTAGGTATATTCGTTAATTATGAGTAATTTTGCGCTTCAAAATTGCAACGACTCCCTCTTTTAGATCAATTAAATTACAAATAAATAGAGAAGAAATGAAAGTATCATTTGAAAATCCCGACAAGATCAATGCTTTGTTGACTATCACAGTCGAAGAAGATGATTTCAAAAATGACGTCGAGAAGACACTGAAGGACTACCGTAAAAAGGCAAATATGCCCGGTTTTCGTCCAGGTCAGGTCCCTATGGGAATAATCAAACGACAATATGGTTCGGCTGTCAAGATGGATGCCATCAATAAGCTGATTGGTAACGAGATTCAGAAGTATATAACTGATAATAAAATTCAGATGCTTGGTGAGCCATTGGCTTCAGAGAAGCAGGAGCCTCAGGACTTGGAAAAGGCTGCACCCTATACTTTCATGTTTGATATTGCTGTTGCACCGGAGTTTGACGTTGAGCTTACAGCCAAGGATAAGGTGGATTTCTACGAAATAGAAGTAGATGACGCCTTGGTGGATCGTCAGGTGGAAATGTTTGCATCTCGCTCGGGTAAGTACGAAACAGTAGAAGATTATCAAGAGGGTGATATGCTGAGGGGCGACCTCCGCGAACTTGACGAGAAGGGTAATACCAAGGAGGAAGGCCTGACTGTTGAGGCTGGTGTTTTGATGCCTAACTATATCAAGGCTGACGATCAGAAAAAACTGTTTGACGGTGCTAAGGTTGGTGATATTATTACCTTCAACCCTCGCAAGGCATATCCCGAGAGTGACGCAGAGGTGTCATCGTTATTGAAGATTAAAAAAGAGGAGATAGCCGAACATTCTGGTGATTTCAGCTATCAGATTACGGAGATTCAGCGTTTCCAGAACCATGCAGTGAACCAGGAGCTGTTCGATAAGACTTTTGGTGAAGGTGAAGTCAAGGATGAGAAAGAGTTCCGTGCCAAGATTGCTGAAGGGCTGGAAGCTCAGCTTGCCACCGAAAGCAATTACAAGTTCTTACTCGACTTGCGCAAGTATGCAGAAGATAAAGTTGGCCAGCTGACTTTCCCTGATGCTCTCTTGAAGCGCATCATGAAGAAGAACAACGAAGATAAGGATCAGGAGTTCATTGATAAGAACTATGAGCCGAGTATCAAGGAGCTGACTTGGAGTCTTATCCGCAGCAAGATTGTGGCTCAGGCAGGCATCAAGATTGAAGATGAGGACGTGAAGCAAGCTGCCCGCGAGGCGGCGCGTGCACAGTTTGCACAGTATGGTATGAACAATGTTCCAGCTGAGTATGTAGACAACTATGCCGAGGATTTGCTGAAGAAGCAAGAGACAGTTCAGAACTTTGTTGATCGTGCTATCGATGTAAAACTCATCGACGCTGTAAAGGGAACTGTGAAATTGAACAAGAAGAAAATTTCCTTGGACGCATTCAATAAGATGATGGAAGAATAATTGACGTGCTAATTTAGCAAGTCAAGAAGTTAAGGAGCCGAGGCATTGCCTTGGCTCTTTTTTTTGGAAAAATTTTCCAGCAACTCCGACTATATCGACTTTTTTTAGTATCTTTGTGTTACTAATATGGTGAGAAGGAGTATTTTTCTCATTTATGTTTCAATAATCATGTAAATTATGAATAACGATTTTAGAAAATTCGCAACAAGGCATTTAGGGATGAACGGCCTGGTGCTGGATGATATGATGAAAGCACAGTCCCGTTATTTGAATCCATATATTTTGGAGGAGCGTCAGCTCAATGTAACGCAGATGGACGTGTTCTCGCGTTTGATGATGGATCGCATCATCTTTTTAGGCACAGAAGTGGACGATTATGCAGCCAACACTTTGCAGGCGCAGTTGCTTTATCTCGACTCTGTAGACAACGGGAAGGACATCTCTATTTATATCAATTCGCCCGGAGGCAGCGTGACTGCCGGCTTGGGAATCTACGACACCATGCAATTTATTGCCAGCAGTGTGGCCACGATTTGTACAGGCATGGCCGCTTCGATGGCTGCCGTGTTGCTCGTTGCCGGAGCCGAGGGCAAGCGTGCGGCATTGCCCCATGGTCGGGTGATGATACACCAGCCATTGGGTGGCGTGCAGGGGCAGGCTTCGGACATAGAGATTGAGGCCCGGGAGATTCAGAAGTTCAAAAAAGAACTTTATACTATCATCTCCAACCATTCGCATCAGCCATTCGATAAGGTTTGGCAGGATAGCGACCGTAACTATTGGATGAATGCGGAAGAAGCCAAGGAATATGGTATGATTGATGAGGTGCTGACGCGCAAAAACAAAGAAGCTGGAAATGAACAAGAAAGTTTGTAACTTCTGTGGACGGGGCGAAGATGAAGTCAAGCTGCTGATCACGGGACTTAACGGGTATATCTGTGAGGACTGTGCGTCGCAGGCCTATAAAATAGTGCAGCAGGCCGGACTGTCAGATAATGCGGACGAGACAGAAGAAGCCGCACAAGCTTATAAGCCCGGTGGGAAAATTCCCAAGCCCAAAGAAATTAAGGCTTATCTCGACGAATACATCATTGGACAGGATGAGGCCAAGCGATATATGGCGGTGTCGGTGTACAACCATTATAAGCGCTTGCTGCAGCCTAAGGACGACGATGACGTGGAGATAGAAAAGAGCAACATCATCATGGTGGGGTCTACGGGTACGGGCAAGACTTTGTTGGCGCGTACCATTGCCAAGATGCTCGACGTTCCTTTCACCATTGTAGACGCTACAGTGTTTACTGAAGCAGGTTATGTGGGCGAGGACGTGGAGAGCATTTTGAGTCGCTTGTTGCAGGTGGCCAATTATGATGTGGCAGCTGCGGAGTGTGGTATTGTCTTTATAGACGAGATAGACAAGATTGCACGCAAGAGCGATAATCCCAGCATTACACGTGACGTGAGTGGCGAGGGAGTGCAGCAAGGACTGCTGAAACTCCTTGAGGGTACAACGGTGAATGTGCCACCTAAGGGTGGACGCAAGCATCCCGACCAAGACTATATTCATGTAAACACCAAGAATATTCTCTTTATATGCGGAGGGGCTTTCGACGGAATAGAGCGCAAGATTGCACAGAGGCTGAATACCCATGTGGTGGGTTATAGTTCTGTGCAGAACATGCGAAACATAGACAAGGGCGACCTGATGAAATATATCCTGCCACAGGATTTGAAATCGTTCGGTCTCATTCCGGAGCTTATTGGTCGCATGCCGGTGCTCACTTTCCTGAATCCGCTCGACCGCAAGGCATTGCGCCGCATCTTGGTGGAACCGAAGAACTCTATTGTCAAGCAGTTTATCAAGCTGTTTGCCATGGATAATATAACCCTCACGTTTGCTGATGATGCCTTGGATTTAATAGTGGATAAGGCTGTGGAGTATAAGCTCGGTGCCCGGGGACTGCGTTCCATTGTAGAGGCCGTGATTATGGACGCTATGTATGACGTGCCTTCGCGGCGTATTAAGAAGTTTGAGGTTACACTCGATTATGCAAAGACGCAGCTTGATAAAGCAAATATGCAGAAGCGCGAATCTGCATGACACTATATTGATGTCATGACGTCAGTAATGGCTTAAAGATATTAAACTCTATGATGAAGGAAGAAAATCTAACACTACACCTGAAACAATATTTTGGCTTTGATTCGTTCAAAGGCGACCAAAAGGCTATCATTAAGAATTTGATGAATGGTAACGATGGTTTTGTGCTGATGCCTACGGGTGGTGGCAAGAGTCTTTGCTACCAGTTGCCGTCGCTCATCATGGAGGGCACGGCCATTGTCATCTCGCCCTTGATTGCCTTGATGAAGAATCAAGTAGATGTGGTTAACGGACTTACTGAGGAAAGTGGAGTGGCGCATTTCTTGAATTCATCGCTAAACAAACAGGAAGTCACGCAGGTGGAGGAGGACGTTCGGTCTGGCAAGACGAAATTGCTGTATGTGGCTCCGGAGTCGCTGAATAAAGCGGATAACCTTGAATTCTTTCAGTCTTTCAAGATTTCGTTTTATGCTATTGATGAGGCACACTGTATTTCGGAGTGGGGACATGACTTCCGTCCGGAATACAGAAACATTAGACCTACGATAGATAAAATAGCTGCCTCGCACGGGGTGAAACGGGCTCCGATTATAGCACTGACGGCAACAGCCACCGACAAGGTGCGCTCGGATATTAAGAAAAGCCTGGGCATTGTGGATGCACACGATTTTAAGAGCTCTTTCAACCGACCTAACTTATATTACGAGGTGCGTCAAAAGGCGAGCGAGGATGATGCAGACAGTCAGATTATCCGTTTCCTGAAGCAGCATGAAGGCAAAAGTGGCATTATTTATTGCCTGTCGCGCAAAAAGGTGGAGGAACTTTCCAAAAAGCTGCAAATCAATGGTTTCAAGGCTGCACCCTATCATGCAGGACTTGATACGGAGGTGCGCACCCAGACACAGGATGATTTTCTGCGCGAGGATATTGATATCATTGTGGCTACCATTGCCTTTGGCATGGGTATCGATAAGCCAGATGTGCGCTTTGTCATTCATTATGATATTCCTAAGAGCCTCGAAGGCTATTACCAGGAAACGGGGCGTGCCGGGCGTGATGGTGGGGAAGGACAGTGCATCGCATTCTATTCGCCCAAGGATTTAAAGAAGCTTGAGAAGTTTACTGATAACAAAGGGGAGGCAGAAAAGGAGATTAGTCGCCAGTTGCTGGAGGAAACCAAAGCATATGCGGAGTCCTCAGTGTGCCGTAGAAAGTTCTTGTTACATTATTTTGGAGAGGAGTACCTCAAGGAGAATTGTGAGAATTGTGACAACTGCAAACATCCACATAAACCTAAGGATGCCAAGGATGCCCTCCTGGCAGTGCTCAAGGCTATCAAGGCTGTGAAGGAAGACTTTGACCAGTTTTATATTATAGACTTTGTAAGAGGAAGGGCTACCGATAACATTGTGCGGCATGGTCATGATAAGTTGTCGGAGTTTGGCAATGGGAAGAAAATTAACGAGAAACATCCGATGATTTGGAATCCGGTTGTCCGTCAGGCTATGATATCGCATTATATCTATAAGGATGTGGAGAACTATGGTTTCCTGAAACTCACCCCTGAAGGGCGGCGCTATATCAAGAGTCCCAAACCATTTACAGTGGTGTTGGACAGACAGTTTGACGAGACGGAAGATAGTGCCTTTGGCAATGCCAGTGCCTTGGATGATAGATTATATAGGTTGTTGAAGGGGCTTCGCCGGGATGTGGCTCGCAGGCATAACCTGCCACCATATGTTATTTTCCAGGATATTTCCATTACGCTTATGGCTACCAACTACCCCATTAACATGGATGAGCTTTTGCAAATTCAGGGTGTGGGACAGGGTAAGGCTAAGAAGTTTGGTGCTGATTTTGTAGAACTAATCAAACGCTACTGCGAAGAGAACGATATTCAACGCACCGATATGATGCGCGTTATCAGTTTGCCTAATAAATCGCAGAAGAAGTTGAAGATCATTGAACTTATTGATAAGCGGGTGCCTTTGGACGAGATTGCAAATTCGCAGGGATGCAGTTTTGACGAACTGCTGGATGATATTGAGTCTATAGTGAACAGTGGAATGAAGGTGGATATCAGTTATTATATTGATGATGACGAGGTAGTCGACCCTGATGAAGTAGCTGATATTTACGAGTATTTCCGCACCAGCGAGACCGACGACATCGATGAGGCTATCGACGAGGTTGATATTTATGACGACGAAGATGGACTCGCGGCCGAGGAAAAGGCTCGTTTGGTACTCATCAAATTCTTGTCGGAAGAGGGAAATTAACTCGCAATTCACAGTTAAGAATCGGACTGACGCACAAATGATGTGCAACCGCGAATATGATGCTCTAATTCGGTAGCTCCCGTTCATCTGAGTTTAAAGACTGCTCTTTAACTCTTTCCATGGTAGGAATGTTGAATAGGAAGACTCCAATCAATTATGAATCACGCTGGATTATGCTGTGTATGTATCTTGGTGGTGTCGGAGGCTTCTTGTTGATAGCTATAGGTTTAGGCACTGCAAGTTAAATAGCATTAAACTACAAAGAATTTCGCGAAAGGCAATCTGTATGTGCGAAAATATTGCTATATTTGCACGCAATAAATTTTTAAACCAGCGTTTTATGTCATTATTTGTTGCAGATAAAATCGTGATGGACGGTTTGACTTTCGACGACGTCCTGCTTATTCCTGCTTATTCCGAAGTATTGCC
>CAYVGR010000113.1:0-8050 GCA_964450065.1 uncultured Prevotella sp.
CTTGGCCCGACTGGGTTCCGGTATGGGGTGGGGACGAATTTATATTTTTCTCGCCGATATTCAATTTTGCCGATGCGTGTATCACGGTTGGTGTGATTTGTCTTTTGCTGTTCTGCCGAAAGGATTTTGGGAATGGTGACACGGAAAAGGAGGTCGAATCAACACCTGACGCGTCGACAACCCAAGGAGGAAGCAAATGAACAGCCGGGTTGTAACAGTGTTCTCTTGGATTGCCTTTGCCTTGGTTATGTTTATCGCGGGGTGTAAGCCAACTGTTCCTTCTGACATTATTCCAGAGGGAGAGATGGAAAATATACTTTACGATTACCATTTGGCAGAGTCTATGGCACAGCAGGATTATGAGCAATACGAAATCAATGCTATGGCCTATCAGACTGCGGTGTTCAGGAAATATGGTATAACCAAGGCAGATTTTGATACTTCCATGGTTTATTATATGCGACATACCGACCGTCTGCACGACATATATAAGCGTGTAGCAGCACGTATGGAGGACAAGGCACGTACCCTTGGCTCTTCGGAAGGGACGCTTGCAAGCTTGGCCAGGGTCGGTCTGTCGACAGACACGGCGGATATATGGAAGGGTGACAAGACCATTGCCTTGGTGCCCAACAAACCTTACAATTTGTATTCTTTCTCGTACACACCCGACTCTTCTTACCACAAGGGCGACTCTTTCATCCTCACCATGCACAGCGATTTTATTTTTCAGGACGGCATACGCGATGGTTTAGCGATGCTGGCACTTGTTTTTAAGAACGACAGTGTAGCTTCGCAAGTTGTACATATGTCGTCTTCCACATTACATAATATCACCTTGCATGATGCGGATACGCTGGGCATCAAGGAAGTAAAGGGCTTCTTCATGCTCAACAAGAGCAAGCAAGACAACGCTTCTACATCTGCGCTTCACCTTATGACACTGGGCAACATTCATTTGTTACGCTGTCGTAAGCCCAATGACAAGCCTAAACAGCTGAAGGTGGGAGACAAAATCCCGGACGACAGCTTGCGCAGGGAGCCACAGCGCATGCGCAAGTCGAAGCAGTTGGAGAGGCAGGATTCGACCAAGAAGAATCCCCCGATAAACTAAAAGAGTAGTTAGAAGACAGCTGATTATTATAATATATTTTTTATATGAAGAGACATCTTATTTTAGCATCCTTTCTTTTGGCTGCAACGTTTGCACCGGCATGTACTAACTTCATAGTGGGCAAGAAGGCCTCTGCCGACGGCTCGGTTATCTGTACGTATAATGCCGACTCCTACGGATCGTTCGATGGCCTTTGTCATTACCCCGCAGGCAAACATGCCAAAGGCACCATGCGTGATGTTGTGGATTGGGAAAGCAAAAAGTTTATAGGTAAGATAGCTGAAGCTCCTGAAACCTATAATGTAATAGGCAATATCAATGAATATCAGGTTACTATCGGCGAGACGACGTATGGCGGACGTCGTGAAATGGTGGACCCTACGGGAGGCATCGACTATGGTTCTCTGATGTACTTGGGATTACAGCGTTCCAAGACAGCCCGCGAAGCTATCAAGGTGATGACAACGCTTGTTGAGACTTACGGTTATTGCTCCGAGGGTGAAACCTTTACTATTTGCGATCCCAATGAAGCGTGGATCATGGAGATGATGGGCAAGGGTCCAGGCTCCAAGGGAGTGGTTTGGGTAGCGCTGCGCATCCCGGACAATGCTATCTGCGGCCATGCCAACCAGAGCCGCATTGGCAAGTTCGACATGAAAGACAAGGATAACGTGATGTATTCCAAAGACGTTGTCAAGTATGCCCGCAAGATGGGGTGGTACAGCGGTAAGGATGCCGACTTCAACTGGAAGATGACTTATGCCAGGCCTGATTTCTCCGGGCGACGCATCTGTGATGCACGTGTCTGGGCTTTCTTCAATCGTTTTGTCAAAGGCATGGACCGATATTTGCCATGGGCTTTGGGTAAGGACGAGAATGCTGAGGACATGCCTCTATGGATTGTGCCCGACCGCAAGCTGAGCATTCAGGACGTGGAAGCTGCCATGCGCGATCATTATGAGGGAACCCCCATGGCTATGGACAGCACCGACATGGGTGGGGGAATCTGGCAGATGCCCTATCGTCCGTCACCTCTTTTCTTTGAAGTAGACGGGAAGAAATATTTTAACGAGCGACCTACGAGTACACAGCAGAGTGCCTTTAGCTATGTTTCGCAGATGCGCAGCTGGTTGCCCCGTCAGATAGGAGGAGTGTTGTGGTTTGGCAACGATGATGGAAACATGGTGGCTTACACGCCAATTTACTGTGGAAACACTGTGCAACCCGAGTGTTACAACACTCCCGGAGCCGATGCCGTAACGTTCTCGATGAAAAATGCCTTTTGGGTATGCAACTGGGTAAGCAACATGGTCTACCCGCGTTACTCATTGCTTTTCCCAAGTTTGAAAGAGGTACGCGACTCACTGGAGCAAAGCTATTTTGCCAATCAGAAGGCAGTGGAAGACAAGGCAATGGCTTTGTACAAGTCGGATCAGCAGGCTGCTATCAAATACCTGAATGACTACAGCAACGAAACTGCTCAGCAAATGCTTGAACGTTGGAAGGATCTTGCCATATATCTCATTGTAAAATACAATGACATGGTTGTTAAGCCCGAGGTGAACGGGAAATTCAAACTAACTCCAGAGGGTTTAGGAGCACCGGTAGAGCGACCAGGATTCCCGCAGGCATATCGCCGGAGACTGGTTAAGGAAACCGGCAGCAAGTTTGAAAACTAATCCTTCTTTTATGCCACGATAAATTTTAATCGCAAGGAAACGAATTCTGATTGTCCTTGCGATTATTTTTTTTCTGTTATTTTCCGATCATTTCTTTTCACGATACGATTCATGGGAATCGTCAGAAATTAATGGTTATTAATCACAACAAACATGGGTTTATTTTTGACGAATTTGAAAATTGATTGGAGAGAGTTTCAAATTCGTGAAATTTGACGATGTTTTATAACCTTCTGATGGAAAGCATGTTATAATTATGTAGCTTGGGCGGGAGGTTTTTGAGAGCCATCTTTGCATGCGATGAGACCTTATTGGCATTACGATAAGAGCTTAATCGCCCGGTCATTGAATAGCGAAGGCGGTGTGACAGAAGCTCAGAGGCCATGCGATAAGATTCTAATCGCGAAGTCTATGTTTTTTCTTGCTGATAAAACTTATAAAAAAACGAGAAAAACATGGCGCATTTTCTTCTGTAGCATCATTTTTCCCACGTCTTCTGATAGTGAAGTTTTCCTGACATTTTTGAAAACTTCGGAGCCTGAATGTAATGTACGTCATGTTTAAGTATGTGGTGCAAAAAAAATGGGAACCCAATATTTGGATTCCCATTTGAGGTACCTGGCGGAGTCGAACCGCCTTGCATGGTTTTGCAGACCATTACCTAACCGTTCGGACAAGGTACCATGCTCTTTCTTTTAAGTGACTGCAAAAGTAATGATTATTTTTGATATTCCCAAATTAAACAGTGGCTTTTTACGCATTGGGAAGATATATCAAAGTTTGCACGTGCATTTTAAGCAGGAAATGGTTTCATGCACTCTTAAAGTGTTCCCTTCGTAGAGGGCAATTCAAAATGGTAGATATCTCTTCTGACAGCCATCTTTAAGCTACGGGCCAATGCTTTGAAAATTCCTTCTATCTTGTGGTGTTCGTTTTGGCCTTCGGCCTTGATGTTGAGGTTCATTTTGGCGGAGTCGCTCAAGCTTTTAAAGAAGTGGAGGAACATTTCCGTTGGCATTTCGCCCACTTTCTCACGACGGAACTCTGCATCCCACACCAACCATGGGCGCCCACCGAAGTCGAGCGTCACCTGACAAAGGCAGTCGTCCATGGGCAGGCAGTAGCCGTAACGTTCGATGCCGCGCTTGTCGCCCAAGGCCTTGTGTAGACATTCGCCAAGCGCAATGGCAGTGTCTTCTATGGTGTGGTGCTCGTCTACCTCGAGATCTCCCTTGGTGTGTATGGTGATGTCCATCATTCCATGCCTGCCAATTTGCTCCAGCATGTGGTCGAAGAAGCCCAGTCCGGTTGAGATGTCGCTCTTGCCCGAACCGTCAAGGTCAATCTTTATATAAACATCTGTTTCCTCTGTTTTACGTCTAACTTCCGCAGTGCGCTCTCCTGCAAACAGGATTTCAGCAATCTTGTCCCACGTCATGCCGTCGCGTCCAAGAATGAGAGCCTTGCAACCTAAGTTTTGTGCCAGCTGCTTATCTGTGTCCCGGTCGCCTATGACATAGCTGTTGGCCAGGTCGTAATCATCATTGCCAATATAGTTTGTCAGCATTCCGGTGCCTGGTTTGCGCATCGGCGAGTTGTCTTCAGGAAAGTGGCGGTCGATCAAGATGTCGTCAAAGACAACACCCTCGCTCTCCAGCGTTTGCAGGATAAAGTTATGTACTGGCCAAAAAGTATCTTCGGGAAAGGACGAGGTGCCCAAGCCGTCTTGGTTGCTTACCATGACAAACTTGAAGTCGAGATGCTGACGTATAAATCCCAAGTTCTTAAATACACCTGGGGTGAATTTAAGTTTGTCGAAAGAGTCGATTTGCTCGTCCTGCGGTTCCTCAATCAAGGTGCCGTCACGATCGATAAACAATATTTTTTGCATGTTTTGTTTGCTTAACAATTCATTTTCTGCTTTAGGAGTTCTGATGTGTCTTGAAATACATTCACATTATGAAATCTCCGGGAAATCTGCTTCCTCATGATCTGCTGTGATGGTTGAGATTTGGCTCTTGACAGCGATTTTGGCTTCGATAGTGCCGTATGCGTAGTAGAAGACCATGATTTCCCATGTCATGATATAAAACCAAATGAATGTGCAAAGTAGTGTTGTGGCAAAGGCCAACCATGGATAATAAGACGGTATTCCACTTGCGTCTCCCATACTCATACCATGCGTATTCATGAAACAGGCCATTTGGATAATAAGAATGGGTGTTATGACAATGATGCTGAAAATGCAAAGGATAATGCCGACGAGCAACACCAGCATGAACAGGAATCCCCAATGGCGCCATCCCTTGCGATAATGTTTGCCAAATACAATTCCTAATTTTTGTTCAGGCTCCATACAATATTTCATCACCGAATAGTATGCAGGAATGAGGCATAATGTGGCAATGACAAATCCGAGCATCATGGTTCCTGTCATAAGAGCAATGCTCGTGGGGGTAGGTGGGGCTTTGAGTGACATGAGCGGAAGATAGCCCAATGCCATGATGATGGCAGTCAGCACAACAGTGACCCCAAAGAGGAGTGCAAACAGCTTGATTATCCGTGGCCAGTTGGTTTTGAAGCTCTTGCCATTGAGAAGGCTGATAACATGGGTGAACCCCCACATCATGGCAACAAACGACAGAATTGCGGTGCCAAGAGTCCCTAATGTCCACGTAGCATGGTTTAAGGAGGGAGCGTCGGCTATGTTTGTAATGTCGGAGTTTTCTATTAAGAGCAGATGGGTGACCGCAGCAATGACTGAGAACACCACGGCGGGTAACCATGTGCGCTTGATAATCTTTTTAAGATTAGTGCTTAACAACTCGTAAGCGGCCTGTATACATTTGGCCAGGCTGCGAATTTTATAGAGATCTTCTTCCATGATTTATGATATTCTTCTTCTGAATTCCGCACAGGTTATGGCTGTGGCAATGGCTACGTTTAAGCTTTCGGCAGTGTCTGTATCTGCCGGATAGCTGGGGATAAGCAGCTTTTGGTTGATGAGTTTTCGTATGTCTGCTGAAATGCCATTGCCCTCGTTGCCCATAACGATAAGCCCATGTGGGGAAAGTTCTTGTGTGTAAATATTCTGTCCGTCGAGCAGCGTTCCATATACCGGAACGCTTTGAGGTAGCTGTGTTATGAATTGGCCGAGGTTGGTGTAATGCAGTTTTACACGGGCTATACTGCCCATTGTGGCTTGCACAACTTTGGGATTGTATGCGTCGGCCGTATCGTCAGAGCAATAAACATGCTCTATCCCAAACCAGTCGGCAATGCGAATAATGGTTCCCAAGTTGCCCGGGTCTTGCACTCCGTCCAATGCCAAGCATAGTTGTCGGCCTGGAATTTCGGTAACAGACTTGTCGGTATTGGGGTTTGGTATCGGAAACACTCCAATAACTTGTTGTGGGTGTTTCAGGAATGAGGCCTTGCGGAGTTCGTCTTCGGTAACTTCGCTTATATGAACCTTATCGCATCTGGAGAATTCCTTGTGATGTTTTTCAATCCACTCTGAGGTGGCGATGATATGTCTGGGCAATGCCACAGTCAACAGATCGGCCACAACCTTTGGCCCTTCTGCAACAAAAAGGCCTTCCTTGCATCGGTTTTTTTTAAGCTCCAATGAGTGGATAAACTTAACTGTGGCTTTGCTAATCATATTGCAAAGATACTTAATAAGTTTGTAAGTAATGGAAAAATCTATGTTAATGTATGCAATCTGTGGTTTAAATGCTTTATCTTTGCACGCAAACTGTGGATTCCTTGAAAATAAAACATACATTTTTCCTTGCTGTGGTTGTGTGTCTGATATCGGCGTGCAGTTCTACGAAGTTTGTCCCCGACAAGAGCTATTTGTTGGAGAGTGTGGAGGTGAGGGCCGATGAAAAATATATTGATGCAGCTACCTTGGCTCCCTACGTTCGGCAGCAGGCTAACTCCAAGTGGTTTTCCTTATTCAAGATACCCCTTGGAACGTATTCCATGTCGGGGAGAGACTCTGCAAAGTGGATTAACAGAACCTTGCAAAGAATTGGGGAGGAGCCTGTTATATTCGACACATTGCAAGCGGAGCTGTCCAAGGGAGACCTGCAAAGAGCCATGCAGAATATGGGGTATATGCACGCTCAGGTAGACTTGAAAACCAAAGTGAAGGGCAAAAAGCTTAAGGCTATTTATACTCTGCATCCCGGTTTGCCTTATTTTATCAATAACATTGATTATGATATCAAGGATGAGAACATTGCGGCTGTCCTTAGGAATTACAGTAACAGTACACGTAAGGGTAATAAAACTGCCGGACTTCGTGTGGGCGACCGCTTCACGGTGAATCGCCTGGATGAGGAGCGAGAGCGTATTACCACTATCTTGATGGATTCCGGCTATTATCGTTTCCATAAGGACTACATCCAATATCAGGCAGACTCTGCCTCCAACAGTTATGGAATAGGGTTGAAAATGGAGTTGTTGAAGTATCGTCCCGACAATTCAAGCCCTGGGGTGGCGCATCCTCGCTATTCGATAAGAAACATTAGCTACCAAGGTGGAAATGACGGTGCCATTCCCCTGAGGCGAAAGGTGTTGGAGAACGGTACGGCTATCAGGAGCGGGCAACCCTTCTGTGCCTCCGACTTACAAAGAACATATAACAACTTTGGACGTATGAAGGCTGTGAGATATACGGATATACGCTTCAAAGAAGTGCCCGATACCACATTGCTCGACGTGGACATAAATGTGAGTATGGACAGGCAAAGGTCGGTGTCTTTCAGGCCGGAGGGCACCAATACGGCCGGTAATCTTGGAGCTGCCGCTACACTGACTTACGAAAACAGGAATATATTCCGCGGTGCCGAAACTTTCACTGTGGAACTTCGCAGTGCCTTTGAGGCAATCACGGGACTTGAGGGCTATCGTGATGAAGACTACGAGGAATATAGCGTAGAGACCAAACTGCAATTCCCAAGATTCATTGCGCCTTTTCTCTCACACTCTTTCCGTCAGAAAAGCAATGCGACATCAGAGCTTTCGCTGACGTGGGATTTGCAAAATCGGCCGGAGTTTCATCGTCGGGTTTTTTCTACTGCCTGGCGCTATCGTTGGGGCACCGCTAACCGTCACACATCCTACCGCTTGGACTTGCTCGACCTCAACTATGTATATATGCCGTGGATTAGTGAGACTTTCAAGCACGACTATCTCGACAGTGTGTCCAATCGCAATGCCATTCTCCGATACAATTACGAGAATTTGT
>CAYVGR010000114.1:0-7948 GCA_964450065.1 uncultured Prevotella sp.
TTTATGAGCTATGCCCAGAACATCATGAAGTTGGTGTATTTCACCGACCGTGTGGGCATGCACTCGAGCAATGGACGTGATATTGGCGTGCAGCTGCAGGGAGATTTCCTCAAGAACGACAATGGCCGCAACCTGCTTCATTATCAGGTGGGAGTGTTCAATGGGCAAGGTATCAACACCAAGGACGTGGGACAACAGAAAGATATTATCGGTGGTGTTTGGGTTATGCCCGTAGCCGGCATGCGTATTGGCGTGTTCGGGTCGGAGGGATCGTACAGCCGTAAAGGCTCTTGGACCAATGACCAGGGCAACACTGTGTCGGGCATCCGACGCTTGCCGCAACGCCGGTATGCCATTTCGGGCGAATACAAGGTTAACGGCTGGACCATGCGCTCGGAGTATATCCACTCGACCGGAGAGGCTTTCAAAACCACCTACAACAGTTCGTCGGATCTGAGCAAGGCCGAGGTGAACGAAGCTATCGGCGATAAGGCCGACGGTGCGTATGCCCTCGTTATAGCCCCGATTATCAAACAGAAGCTTTTTGTGAAGGCACGCTACGATATGTATCGTCAATCGGGCTCATGGGGCAGCAGCAAAACACTCTACGAGGTGGGAGCAAACTATGTGTTCAATAAGAACATTCAGCTCAATGCTGAATATGCCAGGGTAAACGACCGCACGCTGGCCGACCACAACTATGATATGATAGACGTCCAGCTCGACTTCAGGTTTTAGAAGAACAAAGACAGAATATAAAAGAAAACTGCTGTTCAAGATTTATGAACAGCAGTTTTTCTTTCTATCATGTACACACTTAATGTACGTAGCGGAATGTAGGGGTAAGGCCATTTACCTTACATGATTGCCGCAGCAGTCGAACATAGGATGAACCGTAAACGCTACTGCTTATTTCCATCCTTCGTTTTGAACATATTTGGGCATAAGGTCCAAATCGCGCTGTGGAATGGGGAATAGCTCGTTTTTATCTTTCTTGATATATTCTGAGCAAACGTAATATGTGGCACCGTCACTGAACCAGTTGACCAAATCTTGTTCGGTATTCTTAATGGTCTCGTAGTAAATGCCCCAGCGCACAAGGTCTTGGCGACGTTGCCCCTCAAATGCTAATTCATAAGCCCGCTCGTCTTGCACGGCCTGTTTGAACGAATTATAGTCAAGACCGGCAATGTCGCAAGTGTTGTTTGGCTCAGAAATGGGCAAGCCAAAGCCACGTCTGCGCACCATGTTGACGGCTGTGTAGGCTTCCGCAGTTGGCTGCTTGTGCCACTCGTTCAGTGCTTCTGCATAGAGCAGCAGCACGTCAGCGTAGCGCAGGATATACCAATTAATGTTGGAGAGGTTGCCCTCAATGAGATAGTTGGCTGCATCTACATACTTCTCCGTGTCCCATTTGGCAGGACATATATTATTGATATATGTTTTCTTTAAGGCGTCTGGGGCTTCCTCGGCAAAGGCATCATAGAGCGTTTTATCCTTGCTCACCGGCTGCTTGCCCTCGGCAGTATATCTGTAATCAGCAAAGGAGAGTCGCCAGCGCTTGTCGCTTTCATGGTTTTTCCAGCCCATAAGGAATGTGGGGATAACACGCCAGTTGGCAGCGTTTCGGATGCCTGGGATGCCAGAAGCTGATACGCCGTTCCACTTTCCAATGCGTCCGCTTGGATCTTCAGCAATCTTTCCCGTTACTGTGGGTGAATAGAAGGAAACCTCGATGAGGCTTTCTGCCGGATCCCACACCCCATTGCACGTGTTTTTCCATAGCTGTTCGTAGTTGTCGAGCAGATGATGTTTGCCGGATTCAATAAGAATCTTGGCCGTTTTTGCAGCTTCTTCCCATTTGCTCTCATCCTTAACCGGATACCCGGCCCATGTGGCATATACCTTGGTAAGCAGCCCCAGCGCCGCACCTTTGGACATGCGGAAAGAATTATCTGGACGTAATTGGTCGTCTACAGCATACGGAAGATGCTCTATCGCGTATTTCAAGTCGCTTTCGATAAACTTGTAAACCTCTTCCGGAGCTGTTTGCTCGAAAGTTGAGGGATGTTTGCGAGACGTGCTTGTAGATGTGGTGAGCGTGACATGGCCAAACCAACGCACCAGTTCAAAATAGTAGAGTGCACGCAGGCTACGGGCCTCAGCCATATAGATTGTGGCCAATTTCTTGTTGTGTTCATCGTATGAGGAGATCTTTTTGGAGACATTTTCCAAAAAATCGTTAGCACTGTAGATCGCTGCATAGAGGGCTTCCCATGTCACCCTGACTTCGTTTTGCGTACTCGTAAAGGCGTGTGCAGGTATTTGGCGGAAAGAGTTTGTACTGGAACCCTCGCACCGGGCAAGGTCCGAAGGTAGTGTGAAGAGCAGTGAGAGATGATAGCGGTACAAGCCTTCGTCTACCAAGTTTCTGTACACGCCCAACAATACTGTTTCGGCTTCTTTTGCATTGTTCACGTATTTGCTTTTCTCAATTTCAGTAAAGTTTTGTTCATCCAATGAGCAAGCACTGAATGAGAACAGCCCAAGCAAACCGTATGCAATATATTTTGTTGCGAATC
Organism: uncultured Prevotella sp.; assembly: GCA_964450065.1. Classification (GTDB taxonomy): domain Bacteria; phylum Bacteroidota; class Bacteroidia; order Bacteroidales; family Bacteroidaceae; genus Prevotella. The sequence continues at coordinate 2,583 of CAYVGR010000114.1, forward strand.
TTTTCATGATTTAAAACATTTTATTTAAAATTGAACATCCAATCCGAATGTAAATACCCGGCTCTTGGGATATGCTCCCCAATCGAATCCTGGCATGAGCGGACTATTTCTCATATTAACCTCAGGGTCGTAACCGCTATATTTGGTGAGGCAGAAGAGGTTTTGTGCCGTGGTATAGACGCGCAGCTTGCTGACCTTTATCCGCCTGAGCAGCTTCTCAGGAACGCTGTAGCCCAATGTTATGTTCTTGAGCCTGAGGTAAGATCCGTCTTCAACGAAGCGTGAGTAAAGCTCGTTTTTCACATAGCCTTTTGCCGAGGGAACCTTGTTGGAGGCATGTGTCGGCGTCCAACGGTCTGCAGTCTCTGCCAGCTGGTTGCTTCGCTCGTCCTGTGTTTGGGTGTTAAACATACGTGTTGCGTTATATACGTCATTGCCATAGCTGAATTGGAAGAAAATGCTGAGGTCAAAATTAGCATAATTGAATGTATTGGTGAATCCGCCATACCACGACGGATAGCCGTCTCCGATGATAGTACGGTCGGCCGTATCAATAATGCCATTGCCGTCAACATCCTTATATTTTACCATACCTGGCTCAACTGGCTTGCCGGCATGCGCACTGATATCAGGAACACCTGGCTTGAGAACTCTGTTGCCGGATGGAGTAAGGTTAAAGTCGGAAGACTGATAAACTCCATCAAACACATATCCATACATCTTACCCAGCGACTGTCCGACAGTTGCTACATAGTCGTAGCCGCTGAAATTGGAGTTGAATCGGGTTGCGGAAAACATAGACTGCGTGCCATCTTGCAATGACTTCAGCGTATTCTTCACAAACGATAGGTTGATATCCGTAGACCACATAAACTTCTTAGACTGAATGTTTACGGTGTTAAGATTTAGCTCAAAACCTTTGTTCTGTATTTTACCAATGTTTTGCCATTGTGCATCAAACCCTGTAACGTAGGCCAGGTTTTGCGCGAGCAACAAGTCTTTGGTGTTCTTGATATAGAAATCAGCCGCGAAATTTATCCTGCTGTTGAGGAATCCGAGGTCTATACCTGCATTCAACGTGGAGGAGCCTTCCCATTTTAGGTTAAGGTTGGCCAGTTGCTTGGATGTCAGCACCGTAACCAACTTGTTTCCTACGCCATATTTGCTCTGTGTGTAGAGGTCCATGGACAGATAGTTGGAGATACGGTCATTACCTACGATACCCCATCCCATTCTGAACTTCATGTTGGAGATGGCCTCGATGTTTTTCATAAACGGTTCTTCGGACATGCGCCATGCAACAGAGAATGAAGGGAAATAACCCCACTTATGATTTTTGGCGAACACTGTCGAGCCATCGGCACGAATGGTTGCTGTTGCCAAATAGCGATTGTCGTAATTGTAGTTGGCACGCGCGAAGAATGACAAGAGGGACTTCTCGTATTTATCGGTATTAACCTGACTTGGCGTAGTGCCTAAGCCCAAATTATCATTTCCGAGGTTTTGAAAGGGAAAATCCTTGGCTTGTCCAAGTAGGAGTTCATTGCTACGGAAGGAAAATTCGTGGCCGACCATCATGTCGTATTGATGTTTCCTCTTAAACTTTCCTTTGTAAGTTAGAGTGTTGTTAATAGCCCAGCGAAGGTTTTTTCGTGTCTCAGAAGAGCCGTAAACCCCTCCGCTCCGATAGGCCTGACTTGAATTCTCGCCGTAGAAAAGATCTATACGACTATTGGTTACATTGTAGGTGCCTGCACTCTTAAAGGTCAGGCCTTTCATGAGTTGGATATGAAATGCGAGGTTAACTCCCCACAACTCGGCCTGGTTGCGATTGTGCACGGCTTCTGCCTGCTTAATGGGATTGACTTGCGTGTAGCTGCCGTTTTCCTGTAGGAGCAACGGGTCGAACACGGAGGTGAGCAATTCTTCGTCGGTAACGCGTAGGCCACCGGTAGGACGTGCACGCAGAAGATTCGACAACACGTTGAGCGATCCACCCGTTCCAGCCGTTCCAATACCTTTCTTCACGGTGTTGGCATAGTTGAGGGTTGCATCCATGTTAATACGCTTGGTGATTTGTTGTTTAAATCTAAGCTTACCCGTGTTCTTTTTGAAACTGCTATTGGTGAAAATGCCGTCTTCGTCAAAGTGAGAGAAGGTAGCAGAATATTGCGTTTCCTTGTTTCCCCCGGAAATGTTGAAATCGTGATTCTGCGACCATGTGAGCTTGAACGCGGCATCCTGCCAGTCTACACCTGCTACATCAGTATAATCGTCGATCGATTGATAGCGGAAAGGATTTCCATCGCTATCGTTTCCTTCTTTGTAGTAAGTGCTTTCATAGCGGGTGGGATTTATCTCCATTTGTAGTTCCACGAATTGCTTTGGTGTAAGCATGTCCATCCGCTTGGAAATATTTCTCAGACTGTAAGATCCATTATAAGAAATGGAAGGCTTGCCTTGTTTTCCTGATTTGGTCTTCACCAAGACTACTCCGTTGGCTGCACGTGCTCCATAAATGGCCGAAGCCGAAGCGTCTTTCAAAACATCAATGGACTCGATGTCGGAGTTGGCCAAATAGTCAATGTTACTCACTTCAAATCCATCTACGATGAAGAGTGGCGAAGAATCACCGTTCACAGTGCCGATACCACGTATTTTGATATCGAAGCCCGAGCCTGGAGTTCCGTCCGAAGCTGTGACCTGAACTCCTGCCATCTGTCCGCCAATGGCTTCTACCACCGACCCTGTTTTGAAGTTCTGCAGTTTTTTCTCGTTTACACTGGTGATAGATCCGGTAATATCGCTTCTTTTCATATCACCATAACCTACAACGACTACCTCGTTGAGTAGAGCGTCATTGGGCACCATCTCTATTCTCTCCTTCTTACGTGGAGAGAGTTCCATTTCAAGTGTCTTGTAGCCTATATAGGAGAAAACATAGACTTTGCTTTTGGTAGCGGGGAGAGAAAACTCCCCGTCTAAATCGGTGATGGTGCCACCGGAACCTGATTTGGGCTTAACCGTAACGCCAATGAGAGGCTCCCCATTTTCGTCCACCACGGTTCCACTTATCCTGTTTTGCGCAAAGGAACTCACGATTCCCACAAAAGTCATCAGAATGAAAAGAAAGACTTTTTTGCGTGTATTAGCTTGTTTTGATATATTCATGTTGTTCAACGTTTTGTCTTAGAAATCTGTGTTAAACCATATTGCTACGGGGAATATCTGGCTGCCTGAAGCCACCTTCTTGTCGTTACCATCCGTGGTGAAAGTTGTCTGACCGATAAACACGCCGTTGGCATATTCCTGATCCACTTGCCATTTCCCAGGATTTACTGTAATGGCACAGTCCTTAGTAGCATTGACATAGCATAGCGCGGCATTGAGCGAAGCAATGTTATCGTAGTAAGATACAGGTTTGCGAGCACCGGCATTGACGGCTGCATCACCATAGTAGCTTTGCCACATCTTGTACATAAATGTAGAAGTATTTTTCTTGTTTAGTTGTCCGCTTTCATGAGAGTCCGGACCACCAATATTATAATACCAGAAATTGCGACGATAGTCCATGAGGAACATGTTTGGTTCAGCTCCGGTTATCGTAGGAGCAACCGAGGTACCACCTGTGCGCGGATTTACCTGGAACACAAACGGCGTATAATTTACAGTAACACCCTTTACTGGTGCGGAACAGTGTACAAAGACAGGTGTCTTCACCGTCACTTCTGCCGATGTTCCCTTACCTGTCGTCGTTGTAACCATAACGACAAATACTTTTCCGGCCTGCCACTTGTTAAAGGTTATTTCTCCGGTTTTCTCATTAATTGTTACCTCGTTCACGCTGGAGTTGTTCTTATCAATGCCGTAAAGGGCTTCCACTCCAGCCTTAATATCGCTTTCATGTACCTGCATTGTCAACTTACCTTTTTCAGTAATCCTATACTGGCTCGCATATTTGCGGGCAGGAGTGAGATTCAAGTTGTTTCCCCAATGCACATAAGTGAACAGATATTTGTTTTCTACCACATTGAGCGAGAACGTTGCAGTTTTGCTTCCTTTAGTATTTTCGGCCATTACATTAATGGTGTATTTGCCGTGAGGTATTCGGTTACCCTTTTCGGTGGTAATTTCTCCAGTCTGTGGATTGATTGTCAGTTCGTTTTCCAGACTTGCCGGGAGATCTTTAAAACTATATGTAACTTCGTCACCATCGATTGTTTCTACTTTTTGAGACATTGCCGTGGCCTCGATGAGTTCAACAGATGCAGGATAAGCGAATTTGTTGATAGGATGAATGAGAGGTACGATTTCAAAGGTATAGGCATCGTCAAAATTTGAGGAGCCATAGCGATTGGTCACTTTGACAGATACCTTACACTCCGTACCAATGGCTAACGAGTTGGTACCTAATGAGAGTTCTCCCGTTGCCGGATCTATCGTTATAGGTGCACTTGTCGGTGTCTTCTTGATAATTTCATATTTCAAGTCCTCTCGCGAACCAATCAATTCAGGTGCAACACTCTTCACTGCCTCTGGTGCATTGAACTCTGCCTTGCTTCTATCGGGCTCAAAGGTCAGGGACAAGGGCTTGGAAGTGATGTTAAACTCAACCGCATTGGCAAATAATCCCTCTTCAGACTCCGCACCAACTACGGCTGTCATCAATTTCATATCAACGATATATTTTCCGGGTTTCAAGTCGGTGTGTTTGCTACCAAACGCCACAACACCTTTCTCTGAAACAACAAACAAATCTTCGTTGGGAATGAGTTCACCCTCATACTTTACGTTTGCAATCACATATTTACTAATGTGAATGTGGTTGCCGTCTGTAGTAATCTGTGATGAGGGCAATTCCGTCTCACTTTTGTTCAGTACGTCTTCGTAGCTTACCTCTATTTTATTCGGCGATGCCAGGATTCCGTCTGGAACTGTTCGCATCATGTTGATACGTACAATGTCTTCAAATGAGTAGTTCTTTCCACCTGCTTTACAAGCTACGCTCAAGGAATAAGTACCAATAGCCAGTTCGCTGGTATTCTCAATGATGATTGCACCGGTCTCCGGCTCAATCTCAAAGCTTTTAGTTTCCACTTTGTTGTCATCAAGCTTGACGTTTGTGATTGAGAAGTCAGAAGGCTTGGGACCTATGTACGTTGGCTCATAAAGACGCATGTTCATAGATGGGCCAATGTCTGTGACATCCGAGTAAAACAGCTGGAAAGCAGTATCATCTGTCGTTTCATCGGAACAGGATACACCTACAAAGCTGAAGAGCAGGCATAATAGCCCACTTGCAACCATGCGTATGTGTGAATAAAGCTTCATTTTTTCTTTCATAAAAAGGTATATTATAAGGTGAA
>CAYVGR010000115.1:0-7942 GCA_964450065.1 uncultured Prevotella sp.
TATTTCAATTAATTCAAAGAGCGAATAGTCCACCTTAACGGGACAGTAGTGATTTCAGAATCTAAACAATAAAAAAATAACAGAAATGGTAAAGACAATGATACTATTGGGCGAGGCATCGATGATTTCGATGGCAGCCATGGCACAGCGCCCCAACATCATTTACATTATGACCGACCAACAAACGGCAACAGCCATGAGTTGTGCGGGGAACAAAGACTTGCGCACTCCCACGATGGATCGCCTGGCCGATCATGGCGTGCGCTTTGAGAATGCGTATTGCGCCTTACCACTTAGCGGCCCTTCACGCGCATCCATGTTCACAGGCTATATGCCGAGCGAGATAGGCATGCAGGAAAATGAGACTCCACTACCCGATTCCCTGCGCAACCGAACCTTAGGCAACATGATGAAAAATGCAGGCTATAACTGTGCCTATGCCGGAAAATGGCATGTCAACACCAATTCGCTGCCGGATAAAGAAGCATTCGGATTCAAGAATCTTCACGGACACGATGACAACGGTTTAGCAGAGAGCGTTGTCGATTTTCTACGCAACAGAGACCGAAAGAATCCGTTTTTTCTTGTGGCCTCGTTCAACAGCCCACACGGAATCTGCGAATATGCCCGTCATCAGAATGTCCCCTTTGGCGAGATTACCAACCCCGATCTTGACGATTGTCCGCAGCTGCCGGCCAATTTCCACGTCAATCCATACGATGCCAGTGCATTGGCGTTCGAGAAGGCCCAAAACCACAGACTGTATCCCTCATCAGCCTACACACCCGATGACTGGCGTAGGTATCTCAATGCCTATTATCGGTTGACAGAATACATAGACCACGAAATTGGCAAGATTATAGATGAGGTAGATAAGCAGAAGCTTTGGGACAGCACGGTTATTGTGTTCACCTCCGACCATGGTGACGGGGCTGCACAACACCAATGGAACCAGAAGACCGTGCTCTACGAGAGCGTGGCCAACATTCCCTACATTATCTGTTTGCCCAAGGGCAAGAACGCAGGCCAGGTGATGCCGCAACTTATCAACAACGGCATAGACTTCATGCCAACCGTATGCGACTTTGCCGGCATCGAAACACCCAGCCACTGTAAAGGGCAAAGTGTCAAGGCCTTGGCAGAACAAGGTGAGAGCAAGGCTCCAGGCCACGATTATGTGGTTACGGAAACCGTTTTTGCACAGACAGCCGGCACTATTGGGTGGATGGTTCGCACGAAGGACTTCAAATATGTCCTCTACGACACCGGCAGATACCGCGAGCAACTCTACGACATGAACAACGACCGTGGGGAAATGCGCAACCTTGCCATCGACAGCCGATACAAGGAGGTGGTAAAAGACCACCGCAAAATGCTCTCCGAGTGGATGGACAGCCACCCCTCAAAGCTCACCAGGTTTAAGAAAAAGTATATACCGAAGCATTGAGCCTCGATATCTACAAGTAGATGAAGGCAACTAACCTCATCCAACCAATTTAGTTTGTTTGTTATAGTAGCATAAGGAAAAAGTCATGAAGATTTACAAAGAAACAGGAAACATACTGTTATCAACAGCTGTGTTCAAAACGTTTTCTAAGTACAATCTCTGTGTATTAAATTCTGTTAATATCTACTAATTCAGGCATAATAAATGGCGTTCACATATTTAATGTCACTCTTTTTTAGTAATTTTGCACCTGATTTAGTCCGTGGAGGCTCTAGAAGCAACAGCCAAACGCTGTTCGCCTTGCGGAAAAACCCGTTTATATTATAATATAATGTACGCAATCGTAGAAATTAACGGTCAGCAGTTCAAGGTTGAGGAGGGCAAAAAAATCTTCGTCAACCACATCAAGGATGTAGAAGCCGGCAAGACTGTTGAGTTCGACAAGGTGCTGCTCGTAGACAATGACGGAGCAGTTAAAGTCGGCGCGCCCAAAGTAGAAGGCGCAAAAGTTGTAGTAGAAGTAGTGAATCCGCTTGTTAAGGGTGACAAGGTCATCGTTTTCAAGATGAAGCGTCGTAAGGACTCTCGCAAGAAGAACGGTCATCGCGCTCAATTCACTGAAGTAGAAGTTAAACAAGTAATCGCTTAAATCAGGAGGTATTCATTATGGCACATAAAAAAGGTGTAGGTAGTTCAAAAAACGGACGTGAATCAGCTTCGAAAAGATTAGGCGTAAAGATTTTTGGAGGACAGCAAATTATTGCCGGCAACATCATTGTTCGCCAGCGCGGTAATAAGCACTTCCCCGGTGAAAATGTTGGTCAAGGCAAAGACGACACTTTGTATGCTTTGGCCGATGGTGTTGTGTATTTCCACAAGGGATCTCGCAACAAAAGCACCGTTTCGGTTCTTTCACCGGAGGCTTACGCTGACAAAATAAAGAAAGTAGAAGCTTAACAAGTTAACAACTTATTTCAAACAACAACAGAAGCCTGTTCCCATACGGAGCAGGCTTTCTGCATAATAACAGCACCTTTTGCTCATCATGGACACTACACATTAGGGCATATTGTCAATAAAACTTCACCATAAAACTACTTGCAAAGTTCAGCCTTCTACAAAAAATTGCGCCATGTTTTCAACCATAAACAATCAAAAACACAACGTGCTGCAACCCAACCTACAGAAATAACAGCCTAATGACAATGCAACTAAGGCTTAATCGCAACGCGACTAAAGCCTATACCAATGACGACTGAGCCTTGTTCACGATGCCATTAAACAGGAATCGCCAAGTATTCAGAAAACTATTTTGTCGCGACACCCATGCCTTCTGCATAACTCGCTGCATTCCTTTTCATTACAAAAAACTCACCATTTTACGTTATTTCCGTCCGTCTCGCTTTCTGTTTTAAATTTGCGAAATATACAAAGGGATTTGTCAGAAATCTTCAACACAAAACTATCATAACCTCCTACAGCAAGACTGTGCGAGACATCATATACCAAATAAGCCATGAATCAATAGCAAAAACGATTCTTTATAATATGAAGGTGGTAAATCTTTAAGCCGAACAGAAAGCGTATAGCAACAGTATGTAACTAAATAAGAAAATTAAATTTGCACTTTCATAGTTTTTTTGTACTTTTGCCTAATAATTTGACAAATATTAAAATTAAAGCATTATGCTCACACTTAAACTCATCGGGGAGGAAACTGAACGTGTCATCAAAGGACTGGAAAAGAAACACTTTGAAGGTGCCCGAGAAGCTATTGACAAAGTATTGCAATACGATAAAGTGCGCCGCGAGTCACAGCAAAAGGCGGATGCCAACAAACAGCAGCAAAACCTGCTATCCAAGAAGATTGGCAGCTTGATGAGAGAAGGAAAGAAAGACGAAGCTGACGAAATAAAAAACAAGGTTGCCGAGCTGAAAGCTCAAGACAAGGCTTTAAGGGAAATCATGGATAAGGCTCAGGAAGATATGACCAATGAGCTACTCCAAATTCCCAACATTCCCAATGAGAATGTACCTGAGGGGAAAGATGCCGACGACAACGTAGTGGTGAAAGAAGGTGGCACGATGCCCAATTTGGGCGAAAATGCCCTGTGTCACTGGGATCTGCTGAAGCAATACAACCTCGTGGACTTCGACCTCGGTGTCAAGGTTACCGGTGCAGGATTTCCTATTTATGTAGGCAAGATGGCGCGCTTTCAGCGTGCCCTGGAGGCTTTTTTCCTTGATGAGGCACGCAAATCGGGCTATCTCGAAGTGCAGCCCCCATACTTAGTGAACGAAGCCTCGGGCTATGGCACCGGCCAGTTGCCAGACAAGGAGGGGCAGATGTATCACATCAACCTTGACGACCTTTACCTCATACCGACAGCAGAGGTTCCGGTAACCAACATCTTCCGCGATGAAATCCTCGATGAGGAGGATCTACCCATCAAGCGTTGCGCCTATTCGGCTTGCTTCCGTCGCGAAGCCGGGTCGTATGGCAAGGACGTTCGCGGACTGAATCGCTTACACCAGTTCGACAAAGTAGAGATTGTACGTATCGATACACCCGACCATTCAAACGAGAGCCTGACCGAGATGCTTGATCATGTAGAGGGATTGCTCAAGAAGTTGGAACTCCCCTACCACATCCTGCTCCTATGCGGTGGCGACATGAGCTTCACCTCTGCCATTTGCTACGACTTTGAGGTATGGAGCGCAGCACAGAAGCGATGGCTGGAGGTTTCGTCGGTGTCGAATTTCGGAAGTTATCAGGCTAACCGCCTGCATTGCCGCTATCGGCGTGAAGACACCAAGAAAACTGAACTCTGCCACACCTTAAATGGCTCTGCTTTGGCTCTGCCACGTATTGCAGCCGCCATCATCGAGAACAATCAGACTCCTGAGGGTATACGCGTACCCAAGGTGTTGGTGCCCTATTGTGGCTTTGAGCTGATTGATGACAAGAACTTTGAATAAGTTCTTGTCATACAACAATATATACATTCTATGTGATTGAAGATTATACACGTTTCACGCTACACAAAACATTGATATTAAGACCATAAAAAACATGAATAAGATTGTTAAGAAAGAACAGCTCTCGGAGAAGGTGTTTTGCTTCGAGGTGGAAGCGCCTCTCATTGCCAGAAGCTGCCGTCCGGGAAACTTTATTATCGTAAGAGTAGACAAGAGAAGCGAACGCGTGCCCTACACGATTGCCAAAGCCGATGCTGAGAAGGGCACGCTGACAATGGTTATTCAGGAGGTAGGAATGTCGTCTACCAAATTCTGCCGTCTCAACGTAGGTGATAGCGTGAACGATATTGTGGGTCCATTAGGCAGCCCCTCCAAGATACAGAATTACGGTACTGTGATTTGTGCCGGCGGAGGAATTGGTATCGCAGCTATCCTTCCTATCCTTACCGCTCTGAAAAAAGCAGGCAACCGCGTTATTTCGGTATTGGCCGGACGTACGAAAGAGCTTGTCATTATGGTAGATGACGTGAAGGCATACAGCGATGAGGTTATCATCATGACCGACGATGGGAGCCTTGGGCAGAAAGGCTTGGTGACAGTTGGCGTAGAACAAGTTATCCAACGTGAGCATGTAGACAAAGTGTTGGCCATAGGGCCACCCATGATGATGAAATTTACATCGCTCATGGCCAGGAAATATGGTATCCCCAACGATGTTTCGTTAAATACTATCATGGTGGATGGCACCGGAATGTGTGGTGCATGTCGCCTCACGATTGGTGGGAAAACCAAATTCGTTTGCATTGATGGCCCCGAATTCGATGGCGACCAGGTGGATTGGGACGAAATGATGAAGCGAATGGGTACCTTCAAGAATGTAGAAAAGGAAGACATGGAACGCTACAATGTAGAACCAATGTCACAAGATTCCTCCTCTACTCCCTCCGATGGGAAAATGCAAGGCATTAAGACCTCCTCTACAAAAACAGCTGCTAAGCTATCCACTGAGCAAAACCTGAACAAAGAGTCTTTAACCGATCGTAACACTCAGTGGCGCAAAGATTTACGCGCCTCCATGAAAGCAAAGGAACGAACAAATATCGAACGAGTGAAGATGCCTGAGCTCGACCCTGTTTATCGTGCCACAACTCGATTGGAAGAGGTAAACCAAGGCCTGACGGCTGAGATGGCTGTCATGGAAGCTCACCGCTGCCTGGACTGTCCTAAGCCTACTTGTGTGGAAGGATGTCCGGTTAATATAGACATTCCTTCATTTATCAAAAATATAGAACGGGGCGACTTTTTAGCTGCAGCCAAAGTTCTGAAAGCCACTTCGGCACTGCCAGCCGTATGCGGTCGTGTATGTCCTCAAGAGAAACAATGCGAAAGCCGATGTATACATCTCAAAATGAACAAGCCCGCCGTGGCCATAGGATACTTAGAACGCTTTGCAGCCGATTATGAACGTGAAAGCGGACAGATGGCATTGCCCAACATTGCCCCAAGTAATGGTATTAAAGTGGCTGTGGTGGGATCGGGACCTGCCGGATTAAGCTTTGCTGGAGATATGGTGAAAAAAGGATTCGAGGTGTTTGTATTTGAGGCTCTGCACGAGGTGGGAGGTGTTCTAAAATATGGAATTCCGGAATTCCGCCTGCCCAATCGCATTGTCGAAGCAGAGATAGACAACCTGAGAAGACTGGGCGTACACTTCCAAACAGACACTATTATTGGGAAAACCATCAGCATTGAAGAACTCGACGAAAAGGGTTTCAAGGGCATATTTGTAGCTTCGGGAGCAGGCCTGCCCAACTTTATGGGTATACCCGGAGAGAATCTCATCAATGTGATGTCGAGCAACGAGTACCTTACCCGTGTAAACCTAATGGATGCTGCTAATCCGAAAAGTGACACACCAATTATTCTTGGTAAAAAAGTAATGGTGATCGGAGGGGGTAACACAGCAATGGACTCATGTCGTACGGCCAAGCGCCTTGGAGCTGATGTAACATTAGTTTATCGCAGGTCGGAAGCAGAAATGCCAGCTCGTTTAGAGGAAGTGAAACATGCCAAAGAAGAAGGTATAAATTTCATGACACTGCATAATCCCAAAGAATATATCGGTGACGAAAATGGACGAATAGCTGCTGCCGTGCTGGATATCATGCAACTGGGCGAACCTGATGCCTCCGGACGCAGAAGGCCGATCGCTACAGGTGAAACTGTAACGTTGGAATGCGATCAAGTAATAGTCGCAGTGGGAGTCTCCCCCAACCCATTGGTGCCAACATCAATTCCAGGATTGGAATTGGGTCGCAAAAACACAATCGTAGTCAACGAACAGATGCAGTCGTCACGCAAAAACATTTATGCCGGTGGTGACATCGTACGAGGTGGAGCTACGGTAATATTGGCTATGGGAGATGGACGACGTGCAGCACAAAGCATGGCAGAACAACTGCTGGCAAAGTAAATATCATATTATAGAGAAAAGCTTTATGTTGTCTCAACAACTAAAAACTTGAAAAAATTTGTAACGTTCAAGAACAAACACATTGTGACTATATAGAATTGCCCGCACTAAACAGTCTCTGCTTAGTGCGGGCAATTTTATTAGGCTATTAAACTACAATATCACTTTCTGCGATTCATAACAGCTTTTACCTTTTCATAATAACGCTGCGTGGTACGCACACTGTAGTTATTTCCCCCGTTCCAGGATCTAATCGCTTTCTCTACGTTGTTTTTGGGATTATACTTTGACTGATACAATAAAAACATTTCCTTTGATTTCTTTACACTGAACCGGTCTGATAAAGTATAACGCCGCTTACTTTTTCTACTCCTTAAAATTTGATTGCAGTCTGCAACCAAAATAGGTGTTATTTGCATCACTCCTACAGAATTTCCACTTCTTGCACGAGGATTTCCTTCACTCTCTACCATGATAATGGCATCGATTACTTTGCTCCAATCAAAACTTTTGGCTTTTTCTGTCTTACTTAAAGCAGTCGCTGCTTGGGCAGAACAAATTGTAAAAAACATTATTAATAAAAATAATGTCCTCTTAAATTTCTCCATAATAAATTATTTTTGGAACCTGAAATACAAAAGTAATTCACGACTATGCTTATGAGAAAAAGTTTAGCAATAGTCTCAGCTCCGTTAAGATACCTTAGCGAATAGCACCACCAAAACAAAAAGCAGTTGTTATCCTTATTCTTATCGGGTGCAAAGGTACGAAAAAAACAATAGTCTACCAAGCTATTTTACCTTTTTAAACAATTAGAACAAACTTATAACAATCTGAAATACAACAAGATGCAAAAATTCACATACTAACAAACCGGAAAGAATTATACATTAACATTCCCTCACCATATCCCATAAACTCCTATACAACTTCTCCTTCACAAACTTAAGAAATGAGAGAAATATGAAAGAGCAATGTGGGAAAGTAAAATTCCCTCACCTCCACCCATCAAAAAAGGCCCTGACGATTATCCAATCATCAGA
>CAYVGR010000116.1:0-7926 GCA_964450065.1 uncultured Prevotella sp.
CGGGGTTATTTGATTAATATTTAACTGATCCCGATTTTAACGGGACACTAATGTTCTGAAATACAAAAGTAATGTTTATATATTAATACAACTTCTAATTTTGTTCAACAGTATAACATTCTTGTGTAAATTGTCCCTATTCATCTGAGTTAGTTCAGAAATTAACGGATGTTACAGAAAAGTTGTCAAGAGTGTATATCTTGTTAAAAAACAATAACAATGCTTGTTGTTTTCAATCAATACAACTATCTTTGAGGATATAATATTAAAAGGGAAGAACCATGAGAAGTAATAGATTGTTTGAATCGGCGATTATCGCTTTTGGAATTATTGTATTGGGACTGTGTATTCGTTGGGGCATCAATGATTATGCCAATAAAGACAGAAAGGTTACCGTGAAAGGCTTGGCAGAAAAGGAGGTCGAGGCCGATAAGGTAACATGGCCGGTGATGTTTCAGGAAATGGGCAACGACCTGCCTGAGCTGTATAATCGCATAGCCCACAAGCAGCAGGCTATCAAGGCTTTCTTGATGGAAAATGGTGTCAAGGCCAGTGAGATGGAAACCAATGCGCCCAAGGTGGTGGACATGAATGCCGACCGTTATTCGGTGAATCAGAAGCCCTATCGGTATAACATAACTTCCACGATTACGGTAACGTCACGCAACGTAAAAGGTGTGAGGACTATCATATCCCGCCAAGGCGAACTCCTGAAGCAAGGTATTGCGATTGTTGGAGGTGACTACGACTCGCAGATTATGTACGAGTATGTGTCGTTTCAGGACATGAAGCCCGAGATGATGCAAGAGGCGATAGCCAATGCGAGAACCACGGCGGAACAGTTTGCAAAGAACTCAAATTCTAAGCTCAACAAGATTGTAAGTGCAAACCAGGGGCAGTTTTCTATCGAGGACAGAGACCGGAACACTCCTTATATTAAGAAGGTTAGAGTGGTGACTACGGTTACTTATTCTTTGAAGAATTAAGGTGGGCTTCTGCCTGTTACCAGCTTAAAATCTTTATGATTTGTGCATGAATCATTGAATAAATGATTATCTTTGCACATCATAAGATTAACAAAATGTGATCTCCGCATGCGAGTGCGGTTGAATCTCTTTATTTGTCCAAAAGCGAAGTAATAGTATGTTTGAAAATTTAACAGATCGTCTTGAACGCTCTTTTAAGATACTGAAAGGAGAGGGGAAAATTACGGAAATCAATGTTGCCGAAACATTGAAGGACGTACGCCGTGCGTTACTCGATGCCGACGTTAATTTCAAGGTGGCCAAGAACTTCACGAACACCGTGAAGGAAAAAGCCTTGGGTATGAATGTGTTGACGGCCGTCAAGCCAAGCCAGTTGATGGTGAAGATTGTTCATGACGAGCTGTCCAAGTTGATGGGAGGTGAGGCTGCCGAATTTAATCTTGACGGTAAACCTGCCATTGTGTTGATGTCGGGTTTGCAGGGTTCGGGTAAAACTACGTTTAGTGGGAAGCTGGCCAATTTTCTAAAGACTAAGCGGAGAAAGAATCCTTTGCTCGTGGCATGCGACGTTTATCGTCCTGCGGCTATCGAGCAGCTTAAGGTGGTAGGCGATCAGGTGGGCGTTCCGGTATATACTGAAGAGGGTAACAGGAATGTCAATGAGATAGCGCTTCATGCCATTCAGGAAGCAAAGGCAAGAGGATATGATGTGGTGATTATTGACACTGCGGGTCGCTTGGCTGTAGACGAGACCATGATGAGCGAGATTGCATCGTTGAAAAAAGCTGTTTCTCCGGACGAGACCTTGTTTGTTGTGGATTCCATGACGGGACAAGATGCCGTAAATACTGCCAAGGAGTTTAACGATAGACTTGATTTCGATGGTGTGGTTCTTACCAAACTTGACGGAGACACGCGCGGTGGTGCAGCTCTTTCTATCCGAACGGTGGTAACCAAGCCTATCAAGTTTATCGGTACGGGGGAGAAGATGGAAGCTTTGGATGTGTTTCATCCCAACCGAATGGCCGACCGTATTCTCGGCATGGGTGATGTTGTTTCACTTGTGGAACGTGCTCAGGAGCAGTTTGACGAAGAAGAAGCCAAGCGTCTGCAAAAGAAGATTCGGAAAAACCAGTTTGACTTCAACGATTTTCTGAATCAGATAGAACAAATCAAGAAAATGGGCAATCTAAAGGATTTGGCAGCCATGATACCTGGTGTGGGTAAGGCCATCAGGGATGTTGATATAGACGACAATGCTTTTGTCGGCATCGAAGCCATCATCAAGAGTATGACTCCCAAGGAGCGTGCCAACCCGGAGGTGCTTAACCAGAGTCGTCGCATGCGCATTGCGAAGGGGTCGGGAACGAGCATTCAGGAAGTTAACCGATTGGTTAAGCAGTTTGATCAGACGCGCAAGATGATGAAGATGGTAACGGGTAATCAAATGAAGTCGATGATGGCAAGAATGAAAGACATGAAGGGTGGGATGCCTGGAATGCCAAGTATGTAATTGTTTTAAAAGAAAGTTGGATATATGGCATACACACTGATAGACGGAAAGGCTACGGCTGCTGAAATAAAACATCAAATTGCAGAGGAAGTTAGGGACATCATCGCTGCCGGCGGCAAGCAGCCTCATTTGGCCGCGGTGCTTGTTGGTCATGACGGAGGCTCTGAAACATACGTAAGGAACAAGGTCATAGCTTGTGAAGAGTGTGGGTTTAAGTCAACGCTAATCCGGTATGAAGATGATGTTACGGAGGAGGAACTTTTGGCATGTGTGGATGACCTGAATCGCAATGACGATATTGATGGTTTTATCGTCCAGCTGCCATTACCCAAGCATATTGATGAGCAAAAGATAATTATGGCCATCGACTACCGCAAGGATGTCGACGGATTTCACCCGATTAATGTGGGACGTATGGCTATAGGTTTGCCTTGTTTTATCTCGGCAACTCCTTTGGGTATCCTCACCTTGTTGCAACATTATAATGTTAAGACTTCCGGAAAGAAATGTGTGGTGCTGGGACGTAGCAATATCGTAGGAAAGCCAATGGCTCAACTCATGATGCAGAAGCAGCTCGGAGATGCTACCGTTACGGTGTGTCATTCTCATTCGTCAACATTAAAGGAGGAATGCCGTACTGCAGATATTATTATAGCAGCTATCGGGAAGCCAAATTTTGTAACAGCCGACATGGTGAAAGACGGAGCTGTCATCATAGATGTAGGTACGACTCGTGTCCCGGACGCAACTAAGAAGCGTGGATTCCGTTTGAATGGAGATGTGAAGTTCGATGAGGTTGCACCCAAGTGTTCTTTCATCACCCCCGTTCCTGGAGGTGTCGGCCCCATGACAATATGCTCGCTGATGAAGAATACGCTATCCGCAGGAAAGAGGGAGTTTTACAAATAAGATATTAGTAACAAAGTGATTGTAAATAACTATCTGATTTGAGAGCTGTTCGTAGTGATTACGAATGGCTCTTTCTTATTATGAATTTTTTTCTTACTATTCGTGTTTCTTTATCGTTCCTTTTGTGTTTTATGAAAAAAACGTTATCTTTGCATATATAACTCACAAAATCCTAAACATGAAGACAACTTGTTTGTTATTGCCAGCTGTGGCATTGTCCTTATCTCTTCAGGCCCAGGCTCAGCAGCCGGCTTATCAGATTGTAGGTAACGATACTACGTGCCAAATATTTATTTACTCACCGGGAGAAAAGAGTGGGCTGCACGTTGCCTACCTCACTGATGATGCAAGCTGGCGTAATATTGGTCAGCTCTGTGGCTCAGATTATGCTCAGTGGGGCTCTGAAAAGAAAATGTATAATCCGTATGTGCTGCATGCCAGCGATGGTACGTGGCGTTTGCTCTTTGGAGTGAATGATTATTCACCGTGCTTTGCTGCTTCATACAGTGAGGATTTGTTGACTTGGAGACCCCAGGATTATCCGCGTTTATCTCAAAAAGGAGTGTTCGAGCCTATTATGTTCCAGATGGACGATGGTACCTTCGATATTTATTATAAGTCCAAGGATGGTGGTCGTCACTATGTTCAGGCAAGCAATGACTTTAGAAAGTTTGCTGAAACGCCAGGCGTCAGCACCATTGAAGATGTGGCCTGGCTGAGAGATACCGCTACTGTCGATGGCAAAAGGCATAGTGGAAATTTGTTTGACGTACCCAAGGTTCATTTGGATTATATCAACCAGTACTTCCAAGCCTTGGCTCACGATGCTGAGCTTAGCCGTGAAACGATGCGTGATGATGCTACACGTTTTGCTTCTATTGGCAATAACGTAACTGCGACGCTCAAGGTAGATGCCTCCAAGGCAAAGACCATCAGCGATAAGTTGGTTGGTGTTTTTTTTGAAGATATCAGCTATGCTGCCGATGGTGGTCTCTATGCTGAATTGGTGCAAAATCGTGATTTTGAATATTCTGAAGCAGATCGTGGTAGGTGGAATGCCACAACGGCATGGCAATCGAACAAACCGATTGTTATTAAGAAGGATGTGCCTTTAAGCAAGAACAATCCTCACTATGCGGTGTTGGCTTCTCGTGATACCTTATATAATATAGGCTGGGATGGCATTACGGCTGGCCCGGCTCAGACGTTCGACTTCTCTGTTTATCTGCGTAATGAAAATGCAGGTAAGAATCAGGTGCTGGTAGCATTGGTTGGTGATCATGGCATCGTTGCCAAAGCAAAAATCAAAACCGAGGGTCAAGGCTGGAATCGCTACACGGCGAAGCTCTCTGTTGGAAAGAAAGCAATTAAAGGGAATGTACGTTTGGCTCTCACTCCATTGAAATCGGGTAGTGTGGATGTAGACATGGTAAGTCTCTTTCCTGAGGAAACTTTCAAGGGACATGGACTCCGCAAGGATATTGCAGAAGCAATAGCTGACTTGCAACCTACGTTTGTACGTTTTCCAGGTGGTTGTATGACTCATGGGCAAGGGCTGTCTAATATATATCATTGGAACGAAACTATAGGTCCGTGGCAAGATCGGATGCCTGCGAAGAATATCTGGGGATATCATCAAACCCGTGGTTTGGGCTTCTTCGAATACTTCCAGTTCTGCGAAGATATTGGTGCTGAACCGTTGCCAGTGCTTGCAGCCGGTGTTCCCTGTCAGAACTCGCATCCCGATCACGATGGTTATGGTGGGCAGCAAGGGGGTATTCCGATGGAGGATATGCCAGCATATTGCCAAGAGTTTCTTAACTTGATCGAATGGGCCAATGGCGATCCCGCTACGTCAAAGTGGGCAAAGATGCGTGCTGAGGCTGGTCATCCGGCACCGTTTAATTTGAAATATATTGGTATAGGCAATGAAGATCTTATTTCTACGGTGTTCTTGGAGCGCTACGAGATGATATGTAGGACTATTAAACAGAAATATCCCGATATAATTGTTTGTGGCACGGTGGGACCATTCCATGAACCTTCAGCCGACTATGTAGAGGGATGGAAGTTTGCCAAGGCTCACAAGGATATCCTCGATATGGTGGACGAACACTATTATGAGTCTACCGGATGGTACATGCATCATCAGGATTATTACGACAATTATGACCGAACGGCTCCCAAGGTGTATCTTGGCGAATGGGCTTCACGCTCCACCACGCACGAAAGTGCACTTGTAGAGGCCATGCACTTGTGCGGATTAGAGCGTAACGGTGATGTCGTAGCGATGTCGAGCTATGCTCCTCTGCTCTGTCGTGAAGGCCATGCCAACTGGAACCCCAACTTGATATATTTTAATGGAGATTCCATTACAACCCTCACCCCGAGCTACCACACCCAGCGTTTGTGGGGGACATACAGCGGGAATCAGTACATCGAGTCGTCTATCGATATCGAAGACAAGCTTAGCTATCGTGTGGCAGCCAGCGTTGTCAAAGATACTAAGAAGGGCAAGACTTACTTAAAGCTTGTCAATTCGCTGCCTTCACAGCTTACCCTGAATGTTAATGGGCTCAACATTCCTTCCGGTACTGTGTATGAGGGATTTTCTGCAAAAGTAGGTGACCGCAAGGTGAATATCGAAAAGGGTACAGTAACTGGCCCAAGGATAACGCTTCCTCCCTATACTGTAAGAATATTTGAACTATAATAATTATTTGTTTTTGCACTGTTAATAACCGTGTAGCATGACATTCAAGGCCGCATGTTGATTATAAATCAAGATGCGGCCTTCTCTTATGTTTGGATAATGATGTTAAAAAAGCAAATAATGTCTTGTTTTATATCAATTTATATGCACTGATTACACAAATAATTGTAAAATATTTGGAGAATTGAATGTTTTTTTCTTAATTAGCATATACTTATAGATAAAGATAACATTATTAAGTTTAAAACAAAGTAGTAAATAGTATGAAGAAAATTTTTACTTTAATGGCAGCAGGAATTTTTGCTGCAACAATGAATGCTCAGACTGTTACGGAGAGTAAGACGTTTGACAATATGTACATTGGTATAAATGGTGGGGTAGCAACTAAAACCACAGGTCATGCATGGCTAAAGGGTCTCAACCCTAATGCCGGACTTCGTATCGGACGTTATTTCACCCCAGTGTTTGGCCTTGCTGTAGAGAGCAATGTGTATTTCTCTAATAAGCCTTGGCAGTCTGTAGGAACCACAGCGCGTGCCATCAATACGAGCTTACTGGGTACTGTTAACCTGAGCAACTGGTTTGGTGGCTACAAGGGCGAGCCCCGTGTTTTTGAGGTGAGCGCAGTTTATGGCCTTGGCTGGGGACATGTTTTCGGCAATAGCGACAAATACGTTGGTGCCAACTTCAAGAAAAACGATAAGGGAACCAATATGACAGCAGGTCAGAATATTGTTAGATCAAATAGCTTGACCTCAAAAGCTGGACTCGACTTCACTTTCAATCTTGGAGAAGCTAAGGCTTGGCAGTTCTATATAGAGCCTGCCGTGATTTGGGGGCTCAATGGTTTTGGTTATGAAGGAGTAGAGTATAATATCAACAAATCTTTCGTTCAACTGAATGCCGGTATAGTTTACAAGTTTAGAAACTCTAACGACAGCCACAACTTCACTATAGCTCAACTTCGCGATCAGAACGAGATAGACGCACTGAATGCAACTATCAATGATCTCCGCAACCAGTTGGCTCAGAAGCCTAAGGAGGTTGTTAAGGAGGTTGTTAAGGAAGTTCCGGCTCCCGCTCCCAAGCAGGTTAAGGTTGAGAACCTTGTATTCGTGACATTTGCCCAAGGCAAGTCGGCACTGACAAATAATGCCAAGAACGCTCTTGATAATATTAAGGCCGGTTCACATGTACAAGTGGTTGGTACAGCATCTCCCGAAGGTTCGAAGGAAATCAACGACAGACTGTCTCAGGCTCGTGCAGACGTTGTTGCCAACTACCTGAAGAACAAAGGTGTAATCGTTGATGAGGCTACCGGTAAGGGCGTGCAGGGTACTACTTCTAACCGCCTGGCAGTGGTTTACGTTCAGTAAACGTTTGATTCCCGCTAAACTTATATTAGTAATATAAAAGATTAAGGCTGAATTCCAATAAGGAATTCAGCCTTTTTAGTTGTATTTATCCTTGTCATTAAATACCACAAGCTTTCACAATCTGTACATACCGTCCATCATTCATTTTCATTATACTGTTGGCAATGCGATTGCATGGGCCTTTCTTTGGTTTGATAGTGTTGCTGTGCCATTTGCCAATAAGTGCAGAGTTTGTTCATTTATAATTTTATACACACGCAGCGTATAATTATTTGCATAGCTTGAGGATATTCCGTTTTACTTGATTTGAGTCAATAAAACGCCATGTTAGCGCACACAAACACCTTTTTTTCTTGTTATATCCAATAATTACTCCTATATTTGCATTAGAAATCAGAGGATTTCATAAGGATAACAAGTTGAATAAAG
>CAYVGR010000117.1:0-7857 GCA_964450065.1 uncultured Prevotella sp.
GGCAATGCCCATCCGGCACCCTCGCGGTAGCCTTCCACCCACCATCCGTCGAGTACAGAGAGGTTTACCACACCGTTCATTTCGGCTTTCTCGCCTGATGTACCAGATGCCTCGAGCGGACGGGTAGGCGTATTCATCCAGATATCCACACCGGAAACCAGTCGGCGGGCAAGCTGCATGTCATAGTCTTCGAGGAAGATAATCTTGCCCAAGAACTCCGGACGCTGACTAATTTCATAAATGCGCTTGATAAGTCCTTGTCCCGCACCGTCGGCAGGGTGAGCCTTACCCGAGAACAGGAAGATAACGGGGTGATCGGGATCGTTCACTATTTTGTTGAGTCGGTCGATATCAGTAAACAACAAGTGAGCACGCTTGTAGGTGGCGAAGCGTCGGCAGAAGCCAATCATCAGTGCATTGGGATTGATTCTCTCGAGCAACGATACCACACGGGCAGGGTCTCTCTGGTTGCGGAGCCACGACTGCGTGAATTTCTCGCGGATGTAGGTAACGAGTTTCTGCTTCAAAGCCATGCGCGTCTGCCATATTTCCTTATCGGATACATTGTAGATAGCATGCCATATTTCTTCGTTGCTTTGGTCGTTCATGAAGTTCGGATCAAAGAACTTATCGTAAATCCTGCGCCACTCGGTTGCCGTCCATGTAGGAAAGTGCACACCGTTGGTAACATATCCCACGTGGTTTTCCTCGGGATAGTATCCCGACCAGATGGACGAGAACATCTTTTGGCTCACCCATCCATGGAGTTTGCTCACACCGTTGATTTCCTGGCTGGTGTTACATGCAAAGGTGCTCATGCAGAAACGTTCTTTGTGGTCGTCTGGATTTTCGCGCCCCATGCCGATAAACTCGTCCCAGGAGATGCCCAACAGTTCCGGATAGCCGCCCATATACTTGCCGAAGAGAGCCTCGTCAAAGTAGTCGTGACCTGCCGGAACCGGTGTGTGCACAGTGTAGAGCGACGATGCGCGCACAAGTTCCATGGCCTGATTGAAGGTCATGCCCTCAGCGATGTAGTCGCACAGACGTTGCAGGTTGCACAGAGCTGCATGCCCCTCGTTGCAGTGGTAAATATCCTTTTTGATGCCCAGTTTCTTCAAGGTGAGTATGCCGCCGATGCCAAGCAGAATCTCTTGCTTCAACCGGTTCTCCCAGTCACCACCATACAGAGAGTGGGTGATAGGCTTGTCGTATTCGGAGTTCATTTCGTTGTCGGTGTCAAGCAGATACAGCTTGATGCGTCCCACATTGGCACACCATACCAAGGCACGCACCTGGTAGTTCATATAAGGCACATCTACCACCACCTGGTTGCCGTTTTCATCAAGCACACGCTCGATGGGCAACGAATTGAAGTCTTGTGCATCGTAGCGAGCTATCTGCTGGCCGTCCATGGAAAGTGTCTGTGTGAAATAGCCGTAGCGATACAAGAAACCTACGGCACACATATCAACATTAGAGTCAGAAGCCTCCTTCAAGTAGTCGCCGGCAAGCATACCAAGACCACCGGAATAAATTTTGAGCACCTGGTTCAAGCCGTATTCCATGGAGAAATAGGCCACGGATGGACGCTTGGTATTGGGCTTGACATCCATATAGTTGCGGAAGGAAGTGTACGCTTCTTTCACTCTCTTCATCAATGCCCGGTCTTTCACGATTTCTTCCTTGCGGTCGTAGCCCAGACGGTCGAGTAGCAACACGGGGTTGTGCCCCACTTCCTCGAAGAGTTTCTCGTCCAGGCTCTTGAACAGGCTGCGAGCCTCATGGCTCCATGCCCACCATAGGTTGTGTGCCATCTCGTTCAAGCAGTTCAATTGCTCGGGGAGACGCGACTTCACTGACAACTCCCTCCATTTGGGAGTATTGCTATAGTCTGTTTTAATTTTCATAACTACATATTTTAATTAATCTAATTTTATTTTACTGTCTCTGTTCCTACTTCCTTTTTCTTGCCTCAGCCTTGCGCAGTGCCAAGTCGTAAGCATGTTCGTAATAGACAATGAAGTTGTGCCATAATGCTTTTTTCGAGAGCTCACGGGCTTTCTGACGTATATTTT
Organism: uncultured Prevotella sp.; assembly: GCA_964450065.1. Classification (GTDB taxonomy): domain Bacteria; phylum Bacteroidota; class Bacteroidia; order Bacteroidales; family Bacteroidaceae; genus Prevotella. The sequence continues at coordinate 2,079 of CAYVGR010000117.1, forward strand.
TCACCTGCGCATCGGTCATGTTGGAGTATGATGCCACAGTGTCTTTGATGACGTCGGCCACATCAGAATAGTTGTAATCGGTGCGCCCGATGACCTTCACACCGTCTTCTATCTCACTATTTTGCCCCACTTCTGCGTTCGCCCACAGACCGAAACCTGCCAGCGTGGTGGTGATAGTGGGCACCCCGAAGGCTACCGACTCCAACGGAGTGTAGCCCCAAGGTTCGTAGTATGAGGGATAGACGGAGAGGTCGTTGGCCGGAACCACGTCGTAATAGGGCATGTTGATGATGCCGTCATCGCCCGTGAGATAACACGGAATAAAGATAACCTTCACCCTGTCTGTGGCAAGGTTGTGCATATTGAGACTGCGCATCATGCCCAACACTTTATCATCATTGGCATTGTGCAGCCAGTGGGTAATGGCCGGTTGTGTCAGCGGCTCCTTAAAAGTCTTGCCTGAATTCAATCGTTTCTGCAAGTCCTGCCGAGGTTCTGCTACCCATCCCGGCACTTCTATAAAGGCCAGCACGTTTCTTTTCAGTCTTTTGTCGTTGTTCAGGCGATGCATCGCCTCGATAAACACATCGATGCCCTTGTTCCGAAACTCGTAGCGCCCACTGGTCGAGACAATCATCGTGTTGTTGTCGAGCGTAGTTCCCAACAGTGCGTTAGCTACGTCGAGCAAACGTTGTCGGGCCTTGCGACGCTTGGCTGTCAGCGCACCGCCCCGGGGCACGAAGTTGTCTTCAAAACCGTTGGGCAGCACAGCATCTACCGGCTTGTCCAACAGCTCATCACATTCGCGGGCCGTAATGTCGCTCACCGTGGTAAAGCAGTCTGCGTGGTGGGCAGTTTGTTTCTCAACGGAGTGCTTGCTCTGCATGTTAAGCTCACCGGCCATCTGATCGCCGTTGTAGGCATGAAGATAGTCATACAATGGCTTGTTGTTGCCGGCAATGCTCCGCCCTATACTCGTGGCATGGGTGGTAAAAACGGTGGCCACCTCGGGCAAATGCTTCCGAACATACAGAAGTCCCAGTCCCGTCATCCACTCGTTGGCATGATACACAACCTTGTGCGAGGAATCGAGGTAGAATCTATAAAAGCTTTCCACCACCAATGCAGCCGCATACGAGAACATCGAAGCCTCATCGTAGTCGCCGTATGCATGAAGACTGTCCACCTGATAGCTGTTCCACAGCTCAGTGTAGATATGGTTTTTCTTCGAAAAATAGGGATTAAAATCTACGAGTACAGCGATGGGTTGCCCGGGAATGTCCCAGCGCCCAATCTTCATTTTGAGTCCCTGTTGAGCAGCGTGTTTTCGCCAATCGGGAAAAAGAGCGGCATCTTCCTTGAAGTAGATGCATTCCTGCTCTTGCCAACAATCCGGGCCAATAAAAATCAAATGGTCTCCTATCCTGTCCTGCAATGTTTTTGCACGTGTTGACAACACCGTATATATACCTCCAACCTTGTTGCAAACCTCCCAACTCGATTCGAAAATATAATCAGGAAACAGCATCTCTGTTGTTATCATTTATTTAATTGTTATAATAAAATATACGCAAAGATAGTATAAATAATACAAACGTACAAGTTTCATTAATATACTTTGAAAAACACCTGCCTTTTCTTGATATAAAGCATTAACTTTGCAATATTCAACAAGTTATCACCATGAGGAAAATCATTATAGCAATGGTTGCCTTGATAGCAACCATCGGAGTTTGTGCACAGAAACCAACCACTCTTCCTGATTCGACGTTGTTTAAGGGATATTTTTATAACAACGACTACAATATCTATTTGCAACTCGATGCCTATCGGCAAAACATAACCGTGCCCGGGCAGGATATATACGGTGAGATGCCGGGCTATTTGGGCGACACTCGCGACTCGCGCAAATGGCTGTTCACGTCGTCGAAAATCATCAACAAGTCTACGCTCAGGCTCAGTGTCATCAACGATTATGGCAGCGAAGACCTTGTGGCTACGCTCACACAGAAAGATGACACAACCTTTGTGCTTAAAAAAGAGTCGGGCAGTACTCTGAAAATTGCGCGCAACGGCAAATGGCAGAAACTGCCCAAGCAGATATCCTTTTATAAAAGAAGGCCGAAGAAATAACCACCCAAGCTGATACGGCGACGCTTCCCTGTTGGGACGCGGCAAGCCCACGTCTCAACAACCATGGCCGTACCGTTTGTAGGTGCAGGTTTTGCCATGATTTGCAGGCTCATCAATGCCGCCCAATCAACGCTTGAAAAAGCCTCTGTGAATATTAGTCGCCTCGATATACACCCATGAAAAATATGGCACCAGTGCTGCTCTCGGTAATGGCATACACGAACGGATGATCGGCATGAAACTCCATCAAATCAGGCAGACCTGCAGAAGTCATCATCACTACGACAGCAGTAACTGCTGCTGCACGCGTACCTTCCTCGTCCAATTCGATTTTTGCACTCTGCAATACTTCTGACACGGCCGTCTGACCGTCACACAAGGCTCCGAAATCAGCTTGCTGAGAATTGAACATCCGACGCATACCCATATTCGACAAGGGTTTGTTGAGCACACTTTGACAGGTTGTTGTAAATCGCGGCAACTTCAAGTCAACTTCCATTTCCAAACAGCTTTCTATGTTTTCTCTCCATGTTTCGGCAGAAAGGCCGGCCAAAACGTCGTTCACCGTCTTGCCCTCCTGAGGCAAAAGAACAACCATGTTGAACGAACCGTTGCCATAAGGCAAAATCACAGTCTTGTAGGTGTCGTTGACATTGGCTCTGTATTGGGATTCCTGACGCATCATCGGCAGTTGTCTACGCACTCCGTTTTCAGTAACAAAAGGCTCCTTTTGTGTCCGCGCCTTGTCAAACTTAGACGCCCATATTCCCTTGAAATAAACAGCGTTCATCAAATAGGTCACGGCCATAGGGTCGACAGCATTCAACACCTTTGGTATCATGCCTTTTGTTTTTTCCTTGGCCCAATTATTGATAAACGACAATGTAGCCGGCGAACCGAAATCCTTGTTCTCAACCAAGGCATCGTAATGTTGCCTAACCGTTTTCTTGAAGTCGGTCCGGAGCTGATGCTTTTGATTAACCACCACTGCATTGGCAATGTCGATCGTAGCAGACTTGTCCAGCCAAGGTGCATCGGTCATCAACTGTTGACATATCGCGTTGACATCCTTCACATCTTCTGTTCCAAATCCCAAACCTCCAACGATTTCCCGCCGCGTATCGCCTTGTGCACCATTGGCCAACATGCCCAACGCGTAGGTGGCGCTCAGGGGTGAAACGAGCACACTGCCTTCCCCCGAGGCGGCAACTTCTTTAAACATACGCAGCGAGAAGTCATTATTGCTGCTCACTGCCGACAACTGATCCTCCGTCATTCTGACCATACCTGGCATGTTGTTTTTTTTCGACATTTTCTGATATTTAATTGTTATAATAAAATATACGCAAAGATAGTATAAATAATACAAACGTACAAGTTTCATTAATATACTTTGAAAAACACCTGCCTTTTCTTGATATAAAGCATTAACTTTGCAATATTCAACAAGTTATCACCATGAGGAAAATCATTATAGCAATGGTTGCCTTGATAGCAACCATCGGAGTTTGTGCACAGAAACCAACCACTCTTCCTGATTCGACGTTGTTTAAGGGATATTTTTATAACAACGACTACAATATCTATTTGCAACTCGATGCCTATCGGCAAAACATAACCGTGCCCGGGCAGGATATATACGGTGAGATGCCGGGCTATTTGGGCGACACTCGCGACTCGCGCAAATGGCTGTTCACGTCGTCGAAAATCATCAACAAGTCTACGCTCAGGCTCAGTGTCATCAACGATTATGGCAGCGAAGACCTTGTGGCTACGCTCACACAGAAAGATGACACAACCTTTGTGCTTAAAAAAGAGTCGGGCAGTACTCTGAAAATTGCGCGCAACGGCAAATGGCAGAAACTGCCCAAGCAGATATCCTTTTATAAAAGAAGGCCGAAGAAATAACCACCCAAGCTGATACGGCGACGCTTCCCTGTTGGGACGCGGCAAGCCCACGTCTCAACAACCATGGCCGTACCGTTTGTAGGTGCAGGTTTTGCCATGATTTGCAGGCTCATCAATGCCGCCCAATCAACGCTTGAAAAAGCCTCTGTGAATATTAGTCGCCTCGATATACACCCATGAAAAATATGGCACCAGTGCTGCTCTCGGTAATGGCATACACGAACGGATGATCGGCATGAAACTCCATCAAATCAGGCAGACCTGCAGAAGTCATCATCACTACGACAGCAGTAACTGCTGCTGCACGCGTACCTTCCTCGTCCAATTCGATTTTTGCACTCTGCAATACTTCTGACACGGCCGTCTGACCGTCACACAAGGCTCCGAAATCAGCTTGCTGAGAATTGAACATCCGACGCATACCCATATTCGACAAGGGTTTGTTGAGCACACTTTGACAGGTTGTTGTAAATCGCGGCAACTTCAAGTCAACTTCCATTTCCAAACAGCTTTCTATGTTTTCTCTCCATGTTTCGGCAGAAAGGCCGGCCAAAACGTCGTTCACCGTCTTGCCCTCCTGAGGCAAAAGAACAACCATGTTGAACGAACCGTTGCCATAAGGCAAAATCACAGTCTTGTAGGTGTCGTTGACATTGGCTCTGTATTGGGATTCCTGACGCATCATCGGCAGTTGTCTACGCACTCCGTTTTCAGTAACAAAAGGCTCCTTTTGTGTCCGCGCCTTGTCAAACTTAGACGCCCATATTCCCTTGAAATAAACAGCGTTCATCAAATAGGTCACGGCCATAGGGTCGACAGCATTCAACACCTTTGGTATCATGCCTTTTGTTTTTTCCTTGGCCCAATTATTGATAAACGACAATGTAGCCGGCGAACCGAAATCCTTGTTCTCAACCAAGGCATCGTAATGTTGCCTAACCGTTTTCTTGAAGTCGGTCCGGAGCTGATGCTTTTGATTAACCACCACTGCATTGGCAATGTCGATCGTAGCAGACTTGTCCAGCCAAGGTGCATCGGTCATCAACTGTTGACATATCGCGTTGACATCCTTCACATCTTCTGTTCCAAATCCCAAACCTCCAACGATTTCCCGCCGCGTATCGCCTTGTGCACCATTGGCCAACATGCCCAACGCGTAGGTGGCGCTCAGGGGTGAAACGAGCACACTGCCTTCCCCCGAGGCGGCAACTTCTTTAAACATACGCAGCGAGAAGTCATTATTGCTGCTCACTGCCGACAACTGATCCTCCGTCATTCTGACCATACCTGGCATGTTGTTTTTTTTCGACATTTTCTGATTGACACTATGGCAAGAAACCAACAGTATTGTTGCCAATACCAGTGCACATATAACTCTTACAGATTTTCTCATCACTTGATTTTGTTTAAATGTTCTATAAACCCAGTTCTATCCATCAGCCTTATCAGATTGACAGAACTTACTTAAATAATGCCAAAACTCCGAAATTCTTGCATGGCCGACAACCCTTTTAGCTTTTTTAAAGTATAAGCGGGGCATTTCGTAACCATTCAGCAATAACATATTGTTTTTCTTCGGGTTCTATTTTGAGGACTACAAGCTGCAAAAATGCACAAGGCAAGGACAAGTCTGCTTGAAGATGAAAACGGCAGGTTCATGCTCTTTTGGAGTTTATCTTGATAAAGGCCGTTCTTATCCCAATCTCCGTTTCTGAAGCAGCAGGAAAGGTTAAAACTA
>CAYVGR010000118.1:0-7751 GCA_964450065.1 uncultured Prevotella sp.
CACCAAGCCGGGTGACTTGTTCTCTAAGGAGGCTCTCATGCGCTCGGCACGCGAGCTGGCATCGGTGGGACACTTCGACCCTGAAAAGGTAATACCCGACGTGGTACCCGACGGAGAGAGCGGAACTGTGGATATCAACTGGAACCTCGAACAGAAGTCTAACGACCAAATTGAGTTTTCGCTCGGTTGGGGTCAGACCGGAATCATAGGGCGAGTGGGGCTCACGCTCAACAACTTCTCTATGGCCAATCTCTTCAACAAGAACAAGGAGCACCGTGGCATTATGCCTATCGGCGACGGAGAGAAGCTTTCGCTCGGCGTGCAGACCAACGGAACATATTATCAAAGTTATAATGCCAGCTATTCCACCAACTGGTTCGGGGGCAAGCGTCCTATTCAGTTCTCTCTTGGTGTGTTCTATTCCAAGCAGACCGACGTGTCGAGCAACTATTACAACACGGCTTGGCAAAACAGCTACTACAACTACATGTTGGGGTCGAGCAGCTATGGTTACAACTATACCAACTATGAAAACTATTACGACCCGGACAAATATGTGAAATTGTTTGGTGCAAACCTGGGGTGGGGCAAGCGTTTGCGCTGGCCGGACGACTACTTTATGTTGTCTCTCCAACTGTCATACACGCGCTATATGCTGAAGAACTGGAGATACTTCCTGCTTACCACCGGAAACTCCAATAACCTTAATCTGAGTATCGCTCTCAACCGTTCGTCTACTGACAATCAGCTCTTCCCCCGTCGCGGTTCAGAGTTCACGGCCAGCGTTACGCTCACACCGCCATGGTCTGCATGGGACAACAAGGATTACAAAAACCTTGCTAACAACCCCAATTCCCCCAGCTATGTGAGGGAACAGCAAGAGAAATTCAAATGGATAGAATATCATAAGTGGAAGTTCAAGGCTCGCACCTTCACCGCACTGACCAGCGCGCAGAAGTGTTTCGTGCTGATGACCCGTATCGAGTTTGGTATTCTTGGAGCTTATAATCAGCATAAGAAGAGCCCGTTTGAGACGTTCTATATGGGTGGTGATGGTATGAGTGGATACTCTACAAGCTATGCTGAAGAAACCATAGGACTTCGCGGATATGAGAACGGGTCGCTCACACCATGGGGAGTTGAGGGCTATGCCTACGACAGATTCTCCTTGGAGCTACGCTATCCATTAATGCTCGGCAATACTACCATCTATGCACTCTCCTTCATCGAAGGCGGTAATGCATGGAGCGAAACGAGGAAGTTCAACCCGTTTGAGATGAAACGCTCAGGCGGCGTGGGTGTACGCATCTTCCTGCCCATGGTCGGACTGATGGGAATTGACTGGGCCTATGGTTTCGACAAGGTGTTTGGAAAGAAGGGTGGCAGCCAATTCCACTTCATATTGGGTCAGGAATTTTAAGGTCTTGTAGCTCAAATCTTGCCCTGTTCTGAACCTGAAGAGATTGGCTTGAGACAGCTGGTTGGGACAGAAATCAAAATATAATAAAAGTAATAAAGAAGTAACCAAAACGAGATTTGCCTCGTCTTAAAGAGTAGACCGGCCTGATACATGGGCTGCTTGAACTTAAAGAAAGGATACAGAAATGAGAAATATCGCTAAACATATCATGGGTAGAAGCTTTGTCAAGGCTTTCCTGCTACTGGCACTTGTCTCTCTTTTACCGCTGAAAGCGGGTGCACAGAAGTTCGCCCTTGTAGACATGGAATATGTGCTGAAGAACATACCGGCCTACGAACGTGCCAATGAACAGCTTAATCAGATCTCAAAGAAGTGGCAGGCAGAGGTGGAGGCTCTCAATACGGAGGCCGGAACCATGTATAAGAACTACCAAAATGAGGTTGTTTTTCTGTCTCAGGAACAGAAGAAAGCCAGGCAGGAGCAAATTATGAACAAAGAGAAGCAAGCCTCTGAACTGAAAAAAAAGTACTTCGGTCCGGAAGGAGAGCTGTTCAAGAAACGTGAGAGTTTAATGACACCCATACACGAGGAGATATACAATGCGGTTAAGGAGATTTCTGAATTGCGGGGTTACAGTCTCGTACTCGACCGTGCATCAGATACCGCTATTATCTTTGGGTCGCCCAAGGTAGACATCTCTAATGAGGTGTTGGACAAATTAGGGTATGGAAGATAAGGTGAAGAGAGGAAATGATGAAAGAACGAAAACGATCAGAAGTGAGAAATAAATAATAATTAAATCAATAGAAAAAGAAATGAAGAAACTATTTTTGATGTTAATGCTGATGGCTCCTGTGGCTACATTTGCACAGAAATTCGGAAAAGTAAACACACAGGTTATCATGCAGTCGCTGCCCGAGATTTCGAAAATTAACGGAGAGCTTGAGGCCACATCCAAGCAGTACGAAAACGAACTGAAGAGCATGCAGGAAGAATTGCAACGCCAGAGCGAGGCTTACGACAAGGGCAAAAGCACTATGAACGCCACTGCACAGGCTGCCAAGGAGCAGGAGTTGCAACAGCTCTATCAGAAGATTCAGCAGACATTCCAGGACAATCAGCAGTCCTTGCAGAAGGCTCAACAGGAGAAAATGGAGCCTGTGATCACCAAAGTACGCAATGCAATCGATGCTGTTGGTAAGGCCGGTGGATACACTTATATCTTCGAAGAAGGTGTTGCTGTGTACACTGGAACCAACGTTGATGACGTTACCTCCAAGGTTCAGGCTGAAATCAACAAAACGAAATAACCGTTCTTCCGAACGGACGGTAAGTCAGAACGAAAGAATATCAGGCAAGGCATATCCAAAAGTGTTTTCCGGCCTGATATTCTCGTTGACTTAACATTTGATTATCTATACTGTTTTACTTCACAAGAACGCCATATACAATGAAAAGACTTTTCCTCTACATCATGCTTATAGCTGCTACTTGGCAGGTACAGGCACAGGAAGCAGGTACGCTTCCCGAAGTTATGCCCATGACAACCACGCAGGCACCGGCCCTCCGTTTTGGCTATTTCAGTTATAAGACCACTCTTGAAGCCATGCCTGGCTATGTCATTGCCCGTCGTAATATTGACGATTTACGCATCAAATACGACAATGAGATGAAGCGTGTAGAGGAAGAGTTCAACAAGAAGTACGAGGATTTCCTCGAGGGACAGAAAAACTTTGCACCCTCTATCTTACAAAAACGTCAGGCCGAATTACAGGAACTGATGGAGAAAAACATGGCTTTTAAGCAGGAAGCCAAACGTTTGCTCAAGCAGGCCGAAGAGCAAGCCTATCAGCCATTGAGGGAGCAGCTGATGCAAGCCACTCTCGTTGTGGGCAAGTCGAAGGGATTAGCATTCGTTCTCAACACCGACAACAACGCCGTGCCCTACATCAATCCGAGCTTGGGCGAGGATATATCGGCTGCCATTATCGCAGCTCTGCAATAACTGCTGAGAGTTCCTGAAATAATCAAGCCATCGGCAACTGTTGTCATTCCACACTACTTCCACTTACCACATCGCTACGACAAAATGAGGAAAGACCTGTCAGCACAAAAGCAAGGAGCCATCGGCGTGTTCGATTCCGGTTACGGAGGACTCACCATTCTGCATGGCATACGTCAGCTTTTGCCACAGTACGACTATCTTTATCTTGGCGATAACGCTCGTGCTCCATATGGTCCGCGATCGTTCGATGTGGTTTACGACTTCAGCCGGCAGGCTGTCAGGAAGCTCTTCGCCATGGGTTGCCAACTTGTAATCATTGGCTGCAACACGGCTTCGGCCAAAGCTCTGCGATCCATACAGCAGAACGATCTGCCGCAATGGGACCCCGACCGACGCGTATTGGGCATCATACGTCCCACTGCAGAGATTATCGGCAAGCTCACCCGCAACAACCACGTAGGATTACTGGCCACGGAGGGAACGGTAAGAAGCCAAAGTTATAGCATGGAAATTGCCAAACTCTGGCCGAATATACAGGTGACGGGACAAGCATGTCCTTTCTGGGTGCTGCTGGTGGAGTATAATGAAGCCGACTCTCCCGGTGCCGACTACTTTGTCAAGAAACGCATCGATCAGCTCATGCAGCAAGACCCGGACATCGACACCATTATTTTGGGCTGTACACACTTCCCGCTTCTGATGCCAAAGATCAAGAAATATGTGGGATCCGATGTGCGAATTGTGCCGCAAGGAGAGTATGTGGCAGAGAGCTTGAAAGTTTATCTACAACGTCATCAAGAGCTGGAAAAACGACTGACAAGGCACGGAACGGTGAAGTATTTCACCACGGAAAGCCCTGAAAAGTTCAAGGAAAGTGCCACGATTTTTCTTCGTGAGAAGGTGGAGGTGGCTCACATCGACCTGGAAACATAGAACATCTATACATTCAACACTACAACTAAAAATTATCATTATGCAGGAAACAAGACAAAAAAAGATATCGCGACTACTCCAAAAGGAATTGGCTGAGATTTTTCAAAGCCAGACACGACAAATGAAGGGAATGTTGGTAAGTGTAACGCAGGTTCGTATTAGTCCTGACCTGAGCATCTGCTCGGCTTATCTTAGCATTTTTCCCTCGGAGAAAGGAGAAGAACTCCTCGACAATATCAAGGCCAATGAGAAGACTATTCGTTATGAACTGGGCAAACGGGTGCGCAATCAACTGCGTATCATTCCGGAATTACGATTCTTTATTGATGACAGTCTCGACTACTCCGAGCATATTGACAATTTGTTGAAAAACAAGGAGTAGGGAGAGCTACATGCGGTCTTCCTATTGGGAACAACCATTGTTTTCAATGTGTTTAGGCACATTCTAAACCGTCGGACATCTATAAGAACCCATAACAACCACTATAGCGCATAATCAATCTAATGGAAAAGGAATCTTCAGGCAATCAACCGGAGGCTGCCCCTTTGAAAAAAAAAGGGTACAGGGGTGCCTCCTTCCCGTTTTTCGTAGCACGTAGATACCTCTTTTCCAAAAAGAAAACTCATGCTATCAACGTCATTTCGCTTATTTCGGTGCTTGGCGTTGCTATTGCCACCATGGCACTTGTCATTGTTTTGTCGGTGTTTAACGGCTTTCATGATCTTGTGGCAAGTTTTTTCACCAACTTCGATCCACAAATCAAGGTGATGCCGGTGATGGGAAAAACGGTCCCGGCCGACGACCCCATACTGACCGAGATAAGGCAGCTTCCACAGGTAGACGTTGCCACGGAAACTATGGAAGACATAGCCCTTGCCGTCTATAACGGCAAGCAAGCTGTGGTCAAGGTGAAGGGGGTGGACGATAATTTTGATGAACTGACACACATCACTGAGATTCTGTATGGCGAGGGCGAATTCAAGTTACATACGGCCAACCTGCAATTTGGCACGCCGGGCATACGCCTGGCTCAAACTATGGGCACCGGTACACAGTGGAGAGACTTCATGAAGATATATGCGCCACGTCGTGAGGGGCAGCTCGATATGTCGAATCCGGAGGATGGTTTTGTGGTCGACTCACTCATATCGTCGGGTGTGGTATTCTCGGTTAATCAAGGAAAATACGACAAAGATCTTATTCTTACCAGTTTGGGCTTCGCGCAGAACCTGTTGGGGCAGCCAGGAATGGTCTCGGCCCTGGAGTTGAGGCTCAAGCCCGGCTCTGACTTTGGCAAGGTGAAAGCCAACATGCAAAAGATTGCCGGCGACAAATACAAGGTGCAAGACCGGTTTGAACAGCAGGCCGACACTTTCAAAATCATGCAGATAGAGAAGTTCATGGCCTACATTTTCCTCACCTTTATCCTCATTGTGGCTTGCTTTAACATCGTGGGATCGCTCTCCATGCTCATCATAGAAAAGAAGGCAGACGTGGTGACGCTGCGCAACCTGGGAGCCACAGACAAGCAAATTACGCAGATTTTCCTCTTCGAGGGACGTATCATCAGCGTTATCGGCGCTATCGTGGGCATCTTGCTTGGACTTTTTCTGTGTTGGCTGCAACAACAATATGGATTTATAAAAATGGGTAGTTCCGATGGCCTGTTCGTCGTCAATGCATATCCGGTTAGTGTACACTACATTGACGTTTTCTTTGTCTTCATCACCGTGATTGCGGTTGGCTGGCTCGCAGTGTGGTATCCCGTAAAGACTTTTACGAAAAACCACTTGAAGGGCAACCTTCCGGGAAGCAACGATAGCAACATCAGGTAAACCTGTCTAAGGTTGAAAGAGCGCGCAACACACCAGAGATTTGTAACTGACAGCAACTCATAAAACCAACAATTAATACAACTCCCCCACTGCAGCTCATCATTTGCGGTGGGGGAGTTGTATTGTGGGAGCTTTCGCGTAGTGCGTCATAAAAGATGCAATCATGGTTTCACGCGTATAATGGAGAGTCCGTCGCGCATGGGTAGGATAACCTTTTCCACTCGTACATCGTCACGGATATAGTCGTTGAAGCGGCGAATGCCCTGCGTCTGCTGGTCATGGTCGTAGGCAGAATCAGCCACATGCCCGTCCCAGAGGGTGTTGTCGGCCAGGATAATGGCGCCGGGAGTCATTAGAGGCAACAATGTGTCGTACATCTCCACATAGTTTCTCTTGTCGCTGTCAAGGAAGGCCATGTCAAACCTAATGCCTAATTTGGGAGCCTCCACCATGGCGTCGCCAATGCGAAAGTCTATAAAATCGGCCACTGGCGAGTTTTCTATCCATGGTCGTGTAAAGTCTTCCATCTCGTCGTTGATCTCGAAGGTAAAAACCATGGAGCTGTTTTGCCCTTCTTCTCTTTCTTCCTGGCTTTTTCCATACTCGTGCTTTCCACTTTCGCCAGCGCAACCGTTCCCTCTTTTCTTGCGAGAGGAGGCGAGTGAAGAGAGACTTTTCAATCCTTCCGCCATGCAGATAGCTGAGTAGCCCGAAAAGGTACCCACCTCCAATATATAGTGCGGCCGCTGCATCATCACCAGCATTTTGAGCAGCCGACCCTGCAAATGCCCACTGGCCATCCGCCCATGAATAGTGTGGATGTTGGTAGCTCGGTAGAGACGATAGAGGTAGTCGCCCTCAGGATCACTGTGGTTCAGAATATATTTTTCTAATTCACACTTCACATTTTTCAATTCAAATGATAGTTCTAATTCACAGTTTTCAATTCACAAAACTTCTCAATGCACAATTCTCAATTTCAATTCACAATTAGCTGACCATAACTCAAAGTCAGCCTATCTATAGCTTTACCCTCGTTTTTCAACGCGCAGCCAATTGTGAATTATGAATTATGAATTTTGAATTGCATAACCCCTTCTATGGCCAAACGGTATGAATCCAGTCCAAAACCACAAATTACCCCCTTGCATCCGGCAGCGATCATCGACTTGTGGCGAAACTCCTCGCGTTGGTGGATATTGGATATATGCACCTCTATCACGGGACTTTTGATCGAGCGTATGCAATCCAAAAGCGCTACAGAAGTATGGGTATAGGCACCGGCATTCAGCACAATGCCGTCGTAGGAGAAGCCCACCTCCTGCAATTTGTTGATGAGTTCGCCCTCAATATTGCTTTGGTAATATTCCAGGGTGACACCAGCAAACTGTGACCGCAACGTTGGTAAATAGCTTTCGAACGAGCTGGTGCCATAAATTCCGGGCTCGCGAACTCCCAAAAGATTGAGGTTCGGGCCATTCATAATTAATATCTTCTTCATTATTGTTTTGCCTTTTGGCTCTTTTGCTGTAAATTTGTAGGCAGGGACAGGGCTTG
>CAYVGR010000119.1:0-7682 GCA_964450065.1 uncultured Prevotella sp.
TTTGCCGGTGTTTACCCCATAGACCCGGCCGAATACGAAAATCTGCGCGCCTCATTGGAGAAACTGCAGCTTAACGATGCTGCCCTTACCTATTCGCCCGAGTCTTCCCAGGCACTTGGCTTCGGGTTCAGGTGTGGGTTCTTAGGATTGCTCCATATGGAAATCGTGCAGGAACGTCTGGGGCGGGAGTTCAACACCGAGGTGATTACCACGGTGCCCAACGTGTCGTATATGGTGCATGATAAAATGGGAAACACACTGGAAGTGCACAACCCAAGCGGTTTGCCGGAGGTGACCAACATCGAATATATCGAAGAACCCTATATCAAGGCAAATATCATTACCGGAGCCGACTACTATGGCCCTATCGTAAAACTCTGTTTGGACAAACGGGGCGAACTGGTTAATCAGGAATATGTTTCGGGTAACAGGATGGAGCTTCACTTGCTGATGCCTCTTGGAGAGATCGTTATTGATTTCTACGATAAGCTGAAATCGATTTCCAAGGGATATGCGTCGTTCGATTATGCGTTCGACAGTTACAGGCCATCCAAGCTGATCAAACTCGACATCCTACTCAATGGCGAACCCGTAGACGCGCTCTCCACGCTGACACATCAGGACAATGCCATTACCTTTGGGCGTCGGGTATGTGAAAAACTGAAGGAGCTGATACCGAGACAGCAGTTCGACATAGCTATCCAAGCGGCCATTGGCTCCAAGATTGTGGCTCGCGAAACGGTGAAACAGTTAAGAAAAGACGTGCTGGCCAAATGTTATGGTGGCGACGTGAGCCGTAAGCGCAAACTCCTTGAAAAACAAAAAAGGGGAAAGAAACGCATGAAGCAGGTAGGCAACGTGCAAGTGCCGCAAAATGCCTTCCTTGCTGTTTTGAAATTAGATTAAGTGGGCTTCGTGGGCTATCTGATTGAGTGCGCTGGTGCTTAAATGCGAAAGAGCGTTGTCAAGATGATAAAACACGCCCATACAATCAATATAACATGAAGGGTGGCTATAGATAAAGCCGACCACAAATGAATGATTAGAACAAACAACTGAATCAATGGCAAAGTTACAAAATACTTCACGAGACATAGCACGGGAACTGGCTCGTAAATACAGCACTATGACTCACGAAGAGCTCGACACCTTGGAGAGCATTCTTGTCCCGAGGAAATATGCCAAGGGAGAGATGATACTTTCCGAAGGAGAGGTGTGTGAGGAAATAGGATATATAGAAGAGGGACTTATTCGTCAGTTTTATTATAAGAACGAAAAGGAACTGACAGAGCATATCGGTGCCGATGGAGAGATATTCATGTGCATAGAAAGCCTTTTCAAGGAAGAAAAGACTTATCTGCAAGTGGAGGCCCTCGAACCGACTATGGTGTATGCATTGCCAAAGCGTAGGTTAGAACAGGTGGCCTTGCACAATGTTAATATTCAAATATTATATCGCAAGATTCTTGAGGAGAGCCTGATAATCTCTCAAATACACGCTGACTTGGTAAGATTCGAGAGTGCGCAAAACAGGTATCTGAGACTTTGCAAGATGAAGCCACAGGTGGTGTTGCGCGCACCGTTGGTATATATAGCAAGCTATCTGCAGATGACACCGGAGACGTTGAGTCGGGTTAGGGCAGCAAGTGTCATGGGCTGATTTTCCTGAATTTATAAACAAGACATACTCTACATTATTTACATTTATATTAGCGGTGGACATAGATAGACCCCACCTTAGATAAAACTAATTTGTAATATGGTTAAAATCACATTCCCAGACGGATCTGTCCGTGAATACGAGCAGGGCGTAACTGGTTTTCAAATTGCTCAGAGCATATCACCGGCTCTCGCCCGCAGCGTTGTATCTTGCGGCGTTAATGGTGAAACAACAGAATTGAATCGTCCTATCAATGAGGACGCTGCTATTTCTCTCTATAAATTTGATGACGAAGAAGGTAAGCATGCTTTTTGGCATACTTCGGCTCACTTGCTTGCTGAGGCTCTGCAAGAGCTGTACCCCGGTATTCAGTTTGGCTTTGGCCCGGCTGTGGAAAATGGTTTCTTCTACGATGTCATGCCGGCTGAGGGACAGACTATATCGGACAAAGACTTTTCCAAAATTGAGGCAAAAATGCGCGAGCTGGCCAAGAAAGATGAGCCTGTTGTGCGTCGGGAGGTTAGCAAGGCTGACGCCATAAAGGAGTTCGAGGCTGATGGCCAGGCTTACAAGGTGGAGCATATAGACCAGGATCTGCAAGACGGAACTATATCCACCTATACACAAGGCAATTTTACGGATCTTTGTCGTGGGCCTCACTTAGTGAGCACGGGACTTATTAAGGCCATCAAGATTACAAGCGTGGCAGGTGCTTTCTGGCGCGGAGATGCCAAGCGCGAACAGATGACACGTATTTATGGCATCACCTTCCCCAAGAAGAAAATGCTCGACGATTATCTCGTGATGCTGGAAGAGGCCAAAAAACGTGATCACCGCAAGATTGGCAAGGAGATGGAACTCTTTATGTTTTCCGAACGAGTTGGCAAAGGATTACCCATTTGGTTGCCCAAGGGTACACAACTTAGACTACGCTTGCAGGAGTTGTTACGCAAGATGTTGAAACCTTATAACTATCAGGAGGTTATTGCTCCGGGCATCGGTTCGAAAAACTTGTATGTTACCTCCGGGCATTATGCGCATTACGGCAAGGATGCTTTTCAACCTATCCGTACACCGGAAGAGGACGAAGAGTATATGCTCAAGCCCATGAACTGTCCTCACCACTGTGAGATTTATGCGCGCAAGCCACGTTCGTATAAGGATTTGCCACTTCGTATTGCCGAGTTTGGAACGGTAATGCGCTATGAAAAGAGTGGCGAGTTGCATGGATTGACTCGCGTGCGCAGCTTTACCCAGGACGATGCGCACATCTTTGTGCGACCTGAACAGGTGAAGGCCGAGTTTGAAAATGTAATTGATATTATCCAGAGGGTGTTTACAATTTTTGGATTTGAGAATTATGAAGCACAAATTTCGCTTCGCGATCCCAAGGATACTGATAAATACATAGGCTCTGATGAGATATGGGAAGAAAGCCAGAATGCGATTCGTGAGGCTTGCCGGGAAAAGGGCATGAAGGCTCGGGAAGAAGTTGGTGAGGCCGCTTTCTATGGTCCCAAGCTCGATTTTATGGTCAAGGATGCTATTGGTCGTCGGTGGCAGTTGGGCACTATCCAGGTGGACTACAATCTGCCTGCCCGTTTCAAATTAGAATATACGGCAGAAGACAACTCCAAGCAGGTGCCTGTGATGATTCACCGTGCTCCCTTCGGGTCGCTTGAACGATTCACGGCAGTGCTTATTGAGCATACGGCAGGGCATTTCCCCTTATGGCTCACGCCTGACCAAGTGGCCATTCTGCCTATTTCCGAGAAGTTCAACGACTATGCCCTTGAGGTGAAGAAGTGTTTCGATGCAAACGATGTGCGAGCCTATATTGATGACCGAAACGAAAAGATAGGTCGTAAGATTCGTGACAACGAACTGAAACGTGTGCCTTATATGGTTATTGTAGGCGAACAGGAGGCCGATGCAGGCTTGGTGTCCATGCGTAAGCAGGGCGGTGGAGAGCAAGCTTCGATGACAATGGAACAGTTTGTTCAACGCATACAAAATGAGGTTGCCGATCAGCTGAAAGAAATTGAAAAATAGAAAAGCTGTTACCTTCATTTATAAAAGATTTCAAAGAGATAAGCCAAGCAGGATTGCTTTGGCTTATTTTTTTTCGTGGTAAGTTTTATCCATCGGCGCCGCAAGTTTTACAACTTTAATGTGGGAGCGCTTTGTTGTCTTATGCAAACGATGCTGCATTCATCATGCTGTTTTTATTTATAAGTTCTGGAGGGCTTGTTGAACAGCCGTGAAAGAAAATTTTTAAAAGAAACTTTTTAGGTAAAAAGTTGTTATATTGAAATCTGTTACTTATCTTTGATGCGTTAATTATCTTAAAAGTCGTGCAGGCATCTGGCAGCACTGACGTAGTCCTAAAAAATATATTGAATCATAAGACCATATATATCTGTAATTTATAGTAATTTACGGTCACGAGTTTGTTCCATGTTCTCTTACCGAGCAGCAAAACAGGCGGACGACCTTTTAATTCACCTAAAAACCGATCGTCATGAGAAATCAACTACTTTCGCTCTTCGTCGCCCTTTTGGCGACTGTGGGCAGTCTGCCCATGGCAGCACAGGAGGCCTATGTCGTATTATCCGGCCGGGTGCTCACTTTCTATTACGACACCCAACGCTCCACACGCCAAGGCACCGTCTACGACATACCTGCGGCAAAGAAAAAGCCTGATTGGGTAACAAATGACTTTTTTGCATCCGGGAATAATATTATCAAGGAGGCTGTGTTCGACGATTCTTTTGCCGCCTACCGCCCCACCAGTACCCGAAGTTGGTGCCAAACTGAGATTGCTCGACCTGCGCAACTTCAATACTGAAAATGTCACTGACATGTGCTTCATGTTTAGTGGCTGTGAAGCGCTGAGGTCACTCAATATCTACACCTGGAACACTGAAAACGTCATCGACATGAGCTTCATGTTTACGAGATGTCTTTCATTGAGCTCACTCGATTTGATCTCCTTCAATACCAAGAATGTAATCAGCACGAATGACATGTTTTTTAACCGTCCAGCCCTGACTACTATCTACTGCAATAGTGACTGGAAAGTGGGTGGTAAGGTATTAGATGCCAGAGAAATGTTTAAGCTTGATACCAAGTTGAAAGGAGACAATGTAAGTTATAGTTCCAATCAAATTGGTATCGAGATGGCGAACACCAGGACAGGTTATTTCACAAGCAAATCACGGGAGCCTTATGTCGTATTATCCAAAGGTACGCTCACGTTCTACTACGATTACTGGCGTCACACACACGAACTGACCGGCACCATTTACAGCTTGCCCGCAGCAAAAGAGGTGCCTGCCTGGGCAGGAAGTTCCTCGAACCCTCAGACAGGCATTCAGCATGTCGTGTTCGACAAATCCTTTGACATGCACCGCCCTACCAGCACCAGGAGTTGGTTCGAATATTGCGTGAATTTGCAGGACGTCAAGGGGATAGAATACCTCAACACCGCAGAAGTAACTGACATGCACGGCATGGTTTTAGGCTGCACGGCATTGAGATCGCTCGACGTGACCAACTTCAATACTGAAAACGCAATCAGTATGACTAATATGTTCACTTCATGCAGTTCTTTGGAATCGATCGACCTAAATAATTTTAATACTGCAAAGGTCACCGACATGTCCGGCATGTTCAGGGAATGCAATTCCCTGCTTACCATTTATTGCAACAACGATTGGAAAGGGGATGGCACGGTAGGTGATGTCATGATGTTTTTAGGTTGCCTTAATCTGAAAGGAACTAACATCAAGTACGATTCTAAAAAAATAGGTATTGATATGGCGAATCCTACCAGGGGTTACTTTACAAGCAAGACTGTGGGCGCGGAACAAGTAGCATACGCCGTATTAACTGAAGCAGACTCTACGCTTACATTCTACTACGACGACCTGCGTATTACCCGTTCGGGTACCGACTACGACATGCCCGCGGCAGGAGAAATGCCAGGCTGGGCAGGAACCCTCTTTTCTCCCCAGAAAAAGATTAAGCTGGTCGTGTTTGATAAATCTTTTGCCGACTACCGTCCTAACAGTACTATGTCTTGGTTTAATACTTGCACGAAATTACAGACCATAGAGGGGATGCAATACCTCAATACAGAAAAGGTAACTAACATGAGTGGTATGTTTGCTACCTGCTTATCCCTGACTTCGATTGACGTGAGCAATTTTAATACTGCAAACGTCACCAGTATGAGTAGCATGTTCTCTCTCTGCCAGGCTTTGACCACGCTCGACGTGAGCAACTTTAATATTGCAAATGTCACCAACATGAGCAGAATGTTCTTTAACAGTCAATTCCTGAACACCATCTACTGCAGCGATGACTGGAAAGAGGCTGGCAAGGTGCAATCTCACGACATGATGTTTTTGGGATGCAATAATCTGAAAGGAAATAACGCATTGTACAATTCCACAAAAACAGGCATTGAGATGGCGAACCCAACCACGGGTTACTTCACAAGTAAAGCCACTGGCATAGACAAGATGAAGGCTGACGGCAAGGCTGGCGATGGCAAAACATACGACCTCAGCGGTCGCCGTGTGAACGAGAGCTACAAAGGCATTATTATTAAGAACGGAAAGAAGTATATTCAGAAATAGGAGTTCTATTCTGGTCTAACGAAACGGTCCACTCCCGACACTCTTAATGAGGGCCGGGAGTGGACCGTTTCGTTATGGATAAGTTGCCGTATCTTGGCCCTAAGGACGCACGGCTTGTATGTTAGCTTGGCATAAGGATGTTGGTCAAGAAACGGGCAGAAGTTGGTGGGGGTGATGACTCGATGCTGAATCTGAATATCGGCCAAGTCATCATAACCTTGCAGGAACTATGAACTAAATCATTAGGATTGCCCTAATGTGTTTCCTTAATATGCACTTTTGAATTCTTCGAGGAAACGGATGTCATTTTCGGAGAAGAGACGCAAGTCGTTTACACGGTACTTCAGGTTGGTGATGCGCTCCACACCCATGCCAAATGCATAGCCGGTATAGATGTTGGGGTCGATGTTGCAAGCCTCAAGGTCGTGTGGGTCGACCATTCCGCACCCAAGTATTTCCACCCATCCCGTGTGCTTGCAGAATCCACAGCCCTTCCCTCCGCAGATATTACATGAGATATCCATCTCGGCACTGGGCTCCGTGAAAGGGAAATAGGATGGACGTAGGCGGATTTTGGTGTCGGCACCAAACATTTCCCGTGCGAATGTCAGAAGTACCTGTTTCAAATCGGAAAAGCTAACGCCCTTGTCTATATACAAACCTTCGACTTGATGGAAAAAACAATGGGCACGCGCGGAGATAGCCTCATTGCGGTAAACGCGCCCCGGGCATAGTACGCGGATTGGGGGATTGTGGGTCTCCATGTAATGCGACTCATCGCCGGAAGTGTGAGAACGTAGAAGAACATTCTTGGTTACGTCGTTTGGATGCTGCGAGATGAAAAAGGTGTCTTGCATGTCACGTGCAGGGTGGTCGGCAGCAAAGTTGAGCATGGTGAACACATGCTTGTCATCGTCAATCTCCAGACCCTGATACAAAGTGAATCCCATGCGCTGAAATATATCGACAATTTCGTTTTTGACGATCGTCAAAGGGTGACGTGTACCTAAAGGAATGGGGTAGGCAGTTCGTGTAAGATCAATGTTTTCAGTACCGGTCTCTACGGTAGCTACTTGTTCGCGAAGCTCGTTAATCTTGTTGAGGGCGGCTTGCTTAAGTTCATTAATCTTGATACCGATGGTTCTTTTCTGGTCAGCAGCGACATGGCGGAATTCGGCCATAAGAGCATTGATTTCGCCCTTCTTGCTCAGATATTTTAGTCTAAACTGTTCAATGTCTTCTGCATTCTTAGCCGTCATGTCGGCCACTTCTTTGAGGAGTTCGTCTATCTTGTCTAATATCATAATTTAAACTTCCTTTTCTTTGAATGCAAAGTTACTAAGTTTTATTGGGAAAAGTAAACTAATATGAAAAATAAT
>CAYVGR010000120.1:0-7636 GCA_964450065.1 uncultured Prevotella sp.
TTGCTCCTGCCTGTCAAGATTGGCGAGCATCATGCGAAGTTGGGTTCCGTCTTGGGGCATAAAGTCGGCCTCGCCACGGCTAAGCTGGTTGCGACTGTCGCGTATGTCATATATTTCACGTGCTGTCAGCTCTGCCATCTTAGCATTACTACCAGCGTTGAGAATCTCTTCTGACATCAAGTCTTTGGGATTGATGAGCTGGGGACGGGCAGCTGGAGTAAAGGAGGGAGTGTTCACTTCCATGGGTTGCGCATCGGTGTTGATGGCCAAAAGCTGCCCGTTGTTAGCACGGCTTATCTTGCTGATACTGTGTTTCTTGTCTAATATGAGGTTGAAATGCTTGGCTGTGTCGGGTATGGCAAGTTGCGTCATATCTATTCCGATGAGCCGATAGGATTCAGACGCTTCTTGTTCTACATTTTTTTTAAGATAGCGATAGGCATATAATGAAAATCTTCCAGGTGTGTATTGCGTCTTTTCTACCTTTAATGTGAATCTTGCCACAGCCTTGGGAAGATAGTAGGACGTCCCTTCCACGGGCTGTGCAGATAGAAATAACGGAAAGAAGAGAAGTAAGATGAGGCTACTCATGGTCTTCTCCAAGGAGAGATTGATAAAATGTTGCCGTGAAAATATGTTGTTCTTTGTTTTCTTTGTGGTAATCATGATTTCTAAATACTGACTTATAATTTCTAATTTAAAACTCCTGTCATCTCATGGTTGTGGTTTTTAATCTTCCAATTGCATAAAGGCCTTGGGAAGGTTTCTGATGATATCACTGGCCACAAGGCTCTCCTTACCCACGTCTTTGACAGCAAAGTCACCTGCCAAACCGTGTAAGTACATGCCCAGCATACAGGCATCAGCACGCTCATATCCACGTGCAAGCAAGGCTGCGAGTATCCCAGTAAGAACATCACCGCTGCCGGCCGTGGCCATTCCGCTGTTGCCTGACGAGTTGAACACCACGTGCCCGTCGGGCAAGCAGAGTGCTGTGTGGTGACTTTTCAGGATAATATAGCCTTGTAGTCGGTCGGCAAGCTGCATGGCTCGGGTAAGGCGTTCGTAGTCGCTATTGCTTACGTTGCCTACGAGACGGTCGAACTCTTTGGGATGAGGTGTCATAATGATGCCCTTGGGTAGTTGCTGCAACCAAGCCTGATGATTGGCAAGGATGTTCAATGCGTCAGCATCTATCACGACAGGACATTGTGTGCGTCGTATTTGTCCGATGAGCGCAATGCTCGTGTTTTCGTTTCTGCCCAGTCCGGGACCGATAGCAACGGCATCAAACTCATTGGTATCAACACTTTCGGAGAAGTAGGTTTCCTCGCGATCCATTTGCATAATAGCCTCGGGAACGGCCGTTTGCATGATGCTGTAGTTGCGCTTGGGCGTGTGGACGGTAACTTTTCCGGCTCCGGCTCTTAGGCAGCCTCGGGTCGCCAGGATAGCGGCTCCGGCCATACCATAGCTTCCGGCAATGACCAAGGCGTGCCCCATACTGCCCTTGTGTGTAAAGTCGTTGCGATGAAGAAGCTTTGGACGAAGTTCGTGCTCTTCTATAATCCGATATGCCGCCTCCGTGTTGCGTATATATTCGGGGTTAAGCCGGATGTCGAGCACGCGCAAACGACCAATGTATTGCTGGCAGTCGGCAAACATCATTGATAGCTTAACCTGTTGGAGAGTAAGCGTTACATGGGCTCGAACAATATTTGTCCGAATATTGTAGCTGTTGTCCTCGCACATCAGTCCGGAGGGTATGTCTATGCTTACTACTTTAGCCGCGCTTTGATTGATATATTTCACAAGAGCTGCGAAACCGCCCATGAGGGGTTTGTTGATGCCTGAGCCAAATAAACTGTCTATCACAAGTGTATCCGCTGTAAGCTCGGGGGGATCAAAGTTGAGTGTGACTTCCGTAAACTTATTCACCTTTTTGCAATCGATAATGCGTTGGCGGTTGGTATCGCACTCCTCCGAAAGCTTGTTGTGAATGTTAAAAAGATAAACGTCGACTTGGTAGTTGGCTTCGGCCAGCATTCGGGCAACAGCCAAACCGTCACCTCCATTGTTACCCGGCCCGGCAAAAACAACTATTGGTGTTTGCTCAATCCATTCCTCCATGATGGCACGAGCAATGGTTTTGGCAGCACGTTCCATAAGGTCGATGGACTTGATGGGTTCGTGCTCAATAGTATATTTGTCAAGCTCATGAATTTGAGCAGCATTGAATATCTTCATAACCCTGCAAAGATAATCAAAAGATTGCAAAATGGTGGAGTGCATTGGCAGATTTTTACAAAGAATCATATTTTCTTTTGGTGACCGTCGTCCATTGTCATTACTTTTTCGTAATTTTGCATCAACTTATAAATGATACACCATGAGTATAGTTAAAATCAAGGATAAATCGTTCAAGACGTTTATCTCAGAGGAGGAAATTCAGAAGCGAGTAAAGGGGGTGGCAGACAGGATAAACAAAGACATGGAAGGAAAAAATCCGTTATTCCTGGCTGTGCTCAACGGCTCATTTATGTTTGCAGCTGATTTGATGCGCTACATCACCATACCCTGCGAAATCTCGTTTGTAAAACTGGCATCGTATCAAGGTACGGCATCTACCGGCGAGGTGAAGGAAATTTTTGGTGTCAACGAGGATTTACGTGGACGTACCGTGGTTATCATAGAGGATATTGTTGATACGGGTCTTACCATGAAGCGTATGTTGGAATCGCTGGGTACACGTGGCCCGAAGTCGTTACATATCTGCACTTTGCTTCTCAAGCCGGCAAACTTGCAGGTGCCCTTGAACATAGAATATGTGGCTATGGAGATTCCCAATGACTTCATTGTGGGTTATGGGCTTGACTATGACCAACAGGGACGCAACTTGAGAGATATCTACACAGTGATAGATTAAACAGGTTGGTTTCTGTCTTATCAAAGATAATTTATCTTTAACAGTAATGATGAAAAATATAGTAATATTTGGTGCCCCCGGCTCAGGCAAGGGCACCCAAAGCGACAGGATGATTGCCAAGTACGGATTCAAGCATATCTCTACAGGCGACGTGCTGCGAAGTGAGATTAAGAACGGAACAGAATTGGGCAAAATAGCCAAAGGATTCATTGACAAAGGGCAGCTTATTCCCGACGATTTGATGGTAAATATCCTGGCAAGCGTATACGATAGTTTTGGAAAGGAGAATGCAGGTGTCATTTTCGATGGTTTCCCCCGTACCATTCCGCAGGCTGAAGCTTTGAAGGATATGTTGGCCAAGCGCGGAGACAAGGTGGCATCGATGATCGAACTTGATGTTCCTGAAGAAGAGCTGATGAAGCGATTGCTGCTCCGCGGACAGCAAAGCGGGCGCAGTGATGATAACGAAGAAACCATCAAGAAGCGATTGTGCGTGTATCATAACCAGACTTCTCCGCTCATTGAGTGGTATGAAAAGGAAGGAATTCGCCACCATATTAATGGCCTGGGAGAACTCGACCGTATTTTTGCGGACGTTTGTGCTGTAATCGACGCATTGTAAGCATTGAACCTTGATCTTTGAACGGTTCAATGTTCAAACATCAAAGTTAAAAGTAAATGGAAAGTAATTTTGTAGACTACGTAAAGATTGTATGCCGCTCCGGCAAGGGCGGACGCGGTTCTGCGCACCTGAGCCGTATGAAATATCAACCCAAAGGTGGGCCTGATGGAGGCGATGGAGGCGACGGAGGGAGTATAATCCTGCGAGGCAACCATAATTACTGGACTTTGCTCCATTTGAGATATCAAAAGCATGTGTTTGCCGAGCATGGTGAAAATGGTGGCAGCGCCAAGTGCCGAGGAGCCAATGGCAAAGATGTATATATAGATGTACCCTGTGGAACGGTGGTCTATAATGCTGAAAACGGCAAGTTTGTCTGCGATGTTGCGTATGACGGACAGGAAGTGGTGCTGCTGAAAGGTGGTCGTGGTGGATTGGGAAACTTTCATTTCCGCACTGCCACGCGCCAAGCTCCGCGCTTTGCCCAGCCTGGCGAGCCCATGCAAGAGATGACCGTTGTCCTTGAATTGAAGCTCCTTGCCGATGTAGGATTAGTGGGCTTTCCCAATGCGGGCAAGTCTACCTTGCTTACGGCTTTGTCGAGCGCGAGACCGAAAATAGCCAACTATCCCTTCACCACGTTGGAGCCTTCGTTGGGTATTGTGAGTTATCGCGATAACCAATCGTTTGTGATGGCCGACATTCCCGGTATCATTGAGGGAGCCAGCGAGGGCAAGGGCTTAGGCTTGAGATTCCTTCGTCATATTGAGCGCAATTCGCTGTTGCTGTTTATGGTGCCCGGGGATAGCGAGGATTCTCAACATGACATCACGCGCGACTATGAGATATTACTCAACGAACTTAAGAGGTTTAATCCCGAAATGCTCGACAAGCAGCGTGTCTTGGCCGTTACCAAGAGCGATTTGCTCGACGAAGATTTGATAGAGATGCTTCGCGAAACTTTGCCTACGGATGTGCCCGTGGTGTTCATTTCGTCGGTGACAGGCTATGGTCTCGATGAATTGAGGGACGTGTTGTGGAAACAACTTAACAGCGAAAGCAACAAGTTGCAGGATGTCATCGGAGAGGACACCATCGTGCATCGAGACAAGGAGTGGTCTTTGTTCCGGGAGGAAATGCATGCAGAGGGAGCTGATGAGATAATTGAGGTGCCGGAAGAAGATATCATAGATATTGACGAAGATGAGTTAGAGGATATAGATGAGCTCGAAGATTATGAATTCGTAGACCCTGACGATTTCAAATGAGCCCACTTCTAACCTATTATAATATAGCCTATGACGTGACAGCTTTCTCCACAACCCGACATGGTGGAGAAAGCAAAGGCAGCTACGGTTGCATGAATATTAACTCTTATTGTGGCGATAGCCTTGAGGCTGTTGCTGTCAACCGCAGGTTGCTGGCTGAGGAATTGAATATCAGCGAGCAGTGTGTTGTGGTGCCACACCAAGTACACGGTGTTGCCTGTAAGGAGATAACTGATGATTTTTTCAACCTCTCAAAGTCCGACCAAGCCAATTTCCTTGATGAGATAGACGGCATAATGACACGATGCAAGAATGTGTGTATAGGTGTTTCTACGGCCGACTGCATCCCTATTCTCTTATATGACAAGTTAAACCATGCGGCGGCCGCTGTTCATGCAGGCTGGCGTGGTACTGTGCGCTATATTGCCCGTAAAGCTGTAGAGGATATGAAAGATGCTTTCGGAACACTGCCGGAGAATATTATGGCGATGATAGGGCCGGGCATTTCGCTCGAAAACTTCGAGGTGGGACAGGAGGTTTATGATGCTTTTGCCGCATCTGGACATAACATGGATGCCATAGCCGCCAAGTTCGGGAAGTGGCATCTTAACCTTTCCTTGTCTAACAAGTTGCAATTGGAAAACATGGGAGTCAAGCCAACTAACATTATTGTGTCCGACATCTGCACATACGATGCCGTTAACGATTATTTCTCGGCACGGAGATTAGGCATTGCTTCCGGTAGAATCTATACGGGAATAATACTCAGATAGGTTCTTCGGAACACCGTCATTGGTGTATTCTTAAATCATTAAAAATATGAAGTTTATCATGAAAATATATATTGTAGCTCTGCTCTTGTTTGTGGCGACGTCTTTGCCTGCCCAGCAACAGGTGCTGTTTACTCCTGCCGAGCAACAACAAATCAGCATTGCCACTCCGGGAATTTTCGCCGGGGGAAATAGTTTCATAATAGACTTCGAGACGTTGGGCGACGATGACTATTCTTTTCCGTTGCCTGTTGGTAAGGCTACGGTGGCTAACGGGCGAGCCCTCGACATCACAACTACCCGGGGCGATGCAGTTAAAGCCATGTTTGATGGTGCTGTGCGCATGTCTCGCAGAACTCCCCAGTATGGCAATGTAGTGGTAATTCGTCATGATAACGGATTGGAGACCATATATGGCAACAATGCACAAAACCTGGTCAAGGTGGGGCAGCGCGTGAAGGCCGGGCAAACCTTAGCTATTGTGGGTGGTGGTCAGGGTAAATATTCTTGCTTGTTTGCTTTCATGGTAAATGGTAATTGGATTAACCCTTCTATCATTGTTGATCCTGGCAGTCACCGTTTGCGCAATGCCGCAATTCGGTGTCAGAAGTCAGGAAACCAAGTTGTTGTGTCGGCCGTGAAGGCAGATCGCCCTCGTGTAAACAGCTTGGATCCTGAGGCTTTCAAGGAGGATCCCTTTGCTGGAAAGTCTACCATTAAATTAAACCTTGCCCACATCTCCAAGGCGCATTGGGCATATCCATTGCCCGGAGGCCGTGTCATTAGTCCCTATGGGGGTAGGCGAAAACACTCGGGAGTAGATGTCAAGACAAAACCCAATGATAAAATCGTTGCGGCCTTCGATGGAATTGTCACAAAATCATCTCCATTCTATGGTTATGGCAACTGTATAGTCATACGTCATGCTTATGGCTTTGAAACGTTATACAGCCATCAAAGCAAAAATTTGGTACGTGTGGGACAAAAGGTGAAAGCCGGCGAGGTGATAGGGTTGACTGGTAGAACGGGGCGTGCTACTACCGAGCATTTGCATTTTGAAGTGAAATTCCGTGGTCGAAGGCTTAATCCCGCGGTATTGTTCGATCATGGCAAGCGCGCTCTGAGAGCAAGAATTCTTACACTGACCAAGGCGGGTGGTGTTAGATAAATAAAACGACAAGGATAATAGGGTGTGCTGTCTCATATCCAAGGACAGCAGATGCACATGATGTCTTGATTTGTTAGGTCTTAGTTGCTTGCAGTTTTGTTCTTTACACCTTTCTTTATTTCTTTTGCGACTTCCTGTTCGCACGCAGCTTTCTATACTTTGCTTTCTGCTTGGCAGATGCCGAGCCATGAGTGCCGGTAATATATTTCTTTTTTCTGGCCTTGGTTTTCACCTTGTCCTCTTTGGGCGCTTTCTTGGGCGATCCCTTGAAGACGATGCCATGCTCTAATATCTTATCAAAATCATCCATGGTTAAAAGTAAAAAGTGAAGGAGTAAAAGGGAAAAGAGAAAGAAAGGAAGTGCTGAAGAATGGAGAAGCGCAGGAAAGTTCAGCGCGAAGTTCCTTTTTATATTTCCATTCCTTTTTCTTCTTGCCCTTCTCCCTTTTACGTCTTTTTTGAATTAGTGGTGGAACAGTCTCACGCCGGTGAAGGCCATCGCAATGCCATATTTGTCGCAGGTGGCAATGACGTGGTCGTCGCGGATGCTGCCCCCAGCCTGTGCGATAAACTCTACACCGCTTTTGTGGGCACGCTCAATATTGTCGCCAAAGGGGAAGAATGCGTCCGAGCCAAGAGCCACCTTGGTGTTCTGTGCTATCCATGCCTTTTGCTCCTCGCGTGTGAAGGGTTCAGGCTTCTCGGTGAAGAATTGTTCCCATGCCCCGTCGCGCAACACGTCATCAGCCTCTTCGGATAGGTAAACGTTGATGGTGTTATCGCGGTCGGCACGGCGAATTTTTTCTTTGAAGGGCAGGTTCAATACCTTCGGGCTTTGGCGCATCCACCATTCGTCGGCCTTGCTGCCAGCCAGTCGGGTAC
>CAYVGR010000121.1:0-7555 GCA_964450065.1 uncultured Prevotella sp.
CTTCGATAAACGTCTGGGAGGAGGGAAATGACCCCGAAACAACGGCAATGTCCACTCCGTCAACCTCCAGCGTGTTCTTGACTACTTCTGCAAAGTTGGGATAGACACAAATGGCAGCCACATGGGGCAGATCGGGGTAGGCCGAGTCGAACTGGTTTACTTTCTCCACCATGTTCATGATTTTCATGTCGTAGTCAGCAGCACTCAGAGAAGTAAGTTCCACGCTACCCAAAAGGAACTTTTTCACCTCAATGGTGTCGTTTTCAGGCACTTTGTCCTCAATGAGCTTCTTCAAGGCCTTACCTACTTCTGCTTCGTCTACATCGCAGTTATACTTGGCCAAGGCTTGTTCATACTTGCTTTTTTCTGATCCGTTCTCTGCGCGTTGCGCTTCTACCTGATCCTTCAGTTTCTCATTATTTACTGTAGGTTTAATGTCTTTGGAGTATCCCATAACAGTTGATTATATTTATTTTTTAATATGATTATTTTTGTATTTTGCTCTGTGTTAAAGGCGGGAGAACACTTGGCGCGTCACACACGACATTAACACCTTCCGCCTTTTGGGACGTAGGGTGGGAGATGAGACTCCTATTTCAGTTTTTCATTCTCCTTATGTCTCGTTGCGTCGCGTTTGGTTTTCTTCTCGATGCTTTTGCGGAATTCCTCCGTAAGGTCCACACCCGTCTGGTTGGCGAGACAGCAGAGCACCCAGAATATGTCGGCCATTTCTTCGCCTACGTTATCTTTTTCGCCCGCCTTAAAGCTCTGGTCGCCATATTTGCGAGCCATCACACGAGCCAATTCGCCGACTTCCTCAGTCAGGACGGCCATATTTGTGAGTTCGGAAAAATATCTCACACCATAGGTTTTAATCCATTGGTCTACGGCAGTTTGTGCTTCTTGTATCGTCATTCCTTGCGGTGTGGTTTATGAGTTTCTTCTATTGTGGATAGTTTCTATTTTTTTTAACAGCATGATGCCGCCCGTGGCGATTACAGAAGTGATAAGATGTCCCCACCAATCTATATTTTCACCTCTTACCCAATCTATTGCCGCCAAGGCAAGGAGGAACGCAAACAGAAATACTATTGGAGCGAATTTTGAGTAAGGGAGCCTCATTCCTTATTCTTAGTGTCTATGCAAATGGTCACCGGACCGTCGTTCACGAGTTTTACTTTCATGTCAGCCCCAAACTCACCCGTTCCTACAGGCTTGCCCATCGCGGCGCTCAGAGCCTCGCAGAAGCGATTGTAGAGCGGTATTGAGATGTCGTGTGGTGCCGCTTTAATCCAACTGGGGCGGTTGCCCTTCTTGGTGCTCGCCATGAGCGTGAATTGCGAAACCACGATAATATCGCCGCCAGCGTCTTGAATATTACGGTTCATCACACCGTTCTCATCATCAAACACCCGTAGCCCCACAACTTTTTTCACCAACCAGTTTATGTCTTCTTCATTGTCTTCAGTGCCTATTCCTAACAGGATAAGATATCCTTGGCCGATAGACGATTTTATGTTTCCTCCGATTGTAACTGATGCTTGACTAACGCGTTGGACGACTATTTTCATTGATTTTTGGATATTTGTACTTGTCTTTTGTTCCACAAAGATAAAGAAAAGATAATTATATTCAAACTTTTATAGGCTTATTTTCATTTGTAAAGAGGGGTGCGGTTCTGTTATTCTTGATAGATATGTTCATCTTCATATAGTTATTTCAATGGTACTTTGTCATCAATTTAGCCTAATTTTGAATTGAAAGTTGTGATTTTTGAATTCAAAGACATTTTATCCAACTGACAATTACACATTGTTATCCGTGCATTAAAAAAGGGTATTTATCTTGACAAACACCCCTTTATGCTTCGCGTATTCAAAATTGAAAAACTTTCCGTCCGAAATTCTTGAAATTTACGATAGTTTTTAGTTGTTTGATAATCAGTATGTTAGTGATTATATCCTCGTGATGCCTATTTTGTGGTCTGCCGTTTGGTATCGAACGGTCTCATGATGAGGCTCGAATCGCAGCGTGATAAAGTTTCGATCGTAAGATCATTGAGCCTTCATTGCATGGTGATAAAGTATCAGACGCAATGCTACATGTTTTTTCTTATTGTTTTGGCAGATTATTTTTGCCAAAACATGGCGTGTTTTTCTCCAGAAGGGCCGAAAATAATCGCCTGATTTTTGTCATTCTATTTTACACGTTGAGAGGTCGTGTTGGGGTAGGTAAAGGCGCTTTGGTATGTGCGTCGGAAGTTGTAGAACAGGTTCTTGGCAGCTTTGAGGAATTGCATTACCTGAACTTTGTGAGATGATGCCTACTTAATATGGATTGGATTCGGATATACTGACACTTGCGCCATGCCTGATAACGTGGAGTAAATTATTGTTGTTTATGGACGATTGTCATTCTCGAAATAATCTACTACTGCCTTTGCTTTATGCGATCCAATAATGGTAGCAAGTTCGTCGTATGGTGCTACCTTTATGTTGTTTATTGATTTATAGGCTTTTAGCATCTTTTCTTTGGTCTTCGGACCTATCCCTTTAATGTTGTCTAATTCGGAATGCAAAGCGTGTTTTGAGCGCTTGTCACGATGAAAGCTGATGGCATATCTGTGTACCTCGTCCTGAATCTGTGCCAATAGGCGAAATAATTCTGTATCTGTCTTAATACCAACGACTTGCGTTGGGAATCCATACAGTAGTTCATTGGTGCGATGACGGTCGTCCTTAGCCAGTCCGGCAATGGGGATGTTGAGACCGAGTTCGTCTTCAACCACCTCTCTTACAACCTCCATTTGCCCCTTTCCGCCATCAGTTATAATGAGGTCGGGCAGGGGTGTGCCCTCCTTGACCATGCGACTGTATCTGCGCCTTACCACCTCTTGCATCGATGCGTAGTCGTCGGGTCCTACAACGGTCTTGATATTGTATTTTCTATAGTCCTTTTTAGAGGGTTTCATACCCTTATATACTACACACCCGGCAACAGCATCTGTGCCGGAAATGTTTGAGTTGTCAAAACATTCTATGTGATAGGGGAGTTTTGGAAGTTCAAGTTTGAGTTGCAATTCTTTCATCAATCGGGTCTGTTTTTGCTCCGGATTCAGTTGTTCTGCTTGTTTTAGACGGTCGAACTTATACTGTTTGCCATTCATCTCAGAAAGTTCCAGCAGGTGCTTCTTGTCGCCTCTCTGCGGTATGAAAAACTCAGTGCCCTTAATCTTCCATTCCAGTTCAAAAGGCACGATTATTTCTTTGGCTTTACTGCCAAAGCGGCTGCGTATTTCCGGGATGGCCTGGATGAGCAAATCCTCGTTGGTCTCGTCCAATTTTCGCTTGTATTCGAATGTAAAACTTTGGCTTATGGTGCCGTTCTTGACATGTATATAGTTGATAAAAGCATTTTTTTTCAGCTCGTCTCCTGTTATGGTGAATACGTCTACATCCTGAATCGTGTGGCTTACAACCTCGCTCTTGGCTACGAATTCATTTAGCATCATATACCTTTGCTTCAGCCGTTCAGCTTCTTCAAATTTCAGTTCCTTTGCTTTTTGCATCATTTTCAAGTAGAGCCAATCGCTTAATTGGCGTGTGTTTCCCTTGAGAACTTCCCTTGCTTGCCGTATGTTTTCCATGTAGTCTTCGTGGCTTTGTTTGCCAATGCAACAACCTTCACAGTTGTGTATATGGTAATCGAGACATGGACGGTATTTGTTTTGTGCTATGCCCTCTTGGGTTATGGGCTGCCTGCACCGTCTTGGTTTGAAAGCCTTATTGATTAATGCCAGTACATTATACATAGATGAAAGGTGCGGATAGGGACCGTAGAACGTGCCATACTTTTTATTGATGGTCCTGGTCTTGAATATACGGGGGAAGTAATCATTTGTGATGCAAATGCTGGGGTAGGTCTTGCCGTCCTTTAATAAAACATTGTATCGGGGGTTGTACTTCTTAATGAGCGAGTTTTCAAGTAGCAAGGCATCTTCCTCGGTATTCACAACTGTATACGAAATGTCGTGAATCTTGCTCACAAGCACTTTGGTTTTGAACCTGTCAACCTCTTTGTGAAAGTAGGTTGAAACTCTGCTTTTCAGTTTTTTTGCTTTGCCCACATATATAATGGTATGCTCATTGTCGTAGAACTGATAACTGCCGGGGAGTTCCGGCATGTTCAATACAATGTTCTTTAAGTACGCTACGCGCTTTTTGTTTTCTTCTTTTTTCATTTCTCCGAATCCCCTTTATATACTGACTTTGTGACGATCTTTGTTTCACGTGAAACGCTTTTTGCTTCTGAAAAGATGACAGTATGATGTGTGCAGATGTAGGAAGAGTCCTTTCTGTGTTTCTGTTTTTGTTTGCAGCTTCTTTCAGTTCTTGAAGAAGGATTTGCAAATATACCAAAAACCTTTTTGGCTTGCAAGGGCTATTTGGTTATTGTTTTATAAAATGCAAGGGTAGGAGGGATGTATGAGTGGTATGTCAATAGGGTTTCTTGATAGGGAAAGCATAAGTGTTATACCTCCCTTAAAAAACAATCCCTGAAAGAATTAGTCTTTCAGGGATTGTCTTTTGTTCGCTTTAGTCGATACGTTCAGTAAAACATCTTTTAGAATTGAAGCAAACTGCTGATTTCGATATCCTTTGCGAATGTATCGCGTGCATGGGGAAATTCGCTCCTTAATTCTATAATAAAGTTGCAATATATTTTTTTAGGGTGGAACTTCTTGACTAAGTTGTAAGCTGCTTTCATTGTTCCACCTGTGGCAAGCAGGTCATCATGGAGTAGAATGACGTCGTTTTCATCGATAGCATCTTTGTGAATTTCAATGGTATCTATACCATATTCTTTAGCATAACTTTCCTGAACGGTCTCACAAGGTAGCTTTCCTGGTTTACGACAAAGTACGATTCCTGCGTTCAAATGGTAGGCTACGGCCGAGCTCATCACAAAGCCGCGGCTTTCGATGCCTACTATTTTAGTAATGCCCTTGTCTTTATAGAGCTCTACCAGTTCGTCACTCATAATCCTAAGACATTCCGGACTTTTAAATAATGTACTAACATCCCTGAAGTTTACGCCTTTTATCGGCCAGTCAGGAATGCTTCTTAGGTTGTCTAATAAAATCTTGTTGTTCATTTTTTAGTATATTGTTATCGTTTTGTTCTCTATTTATCAGTGTTTTATACGAGGTCTTGTTTCACGTGAAACACGTCTGTCGGAAGTGAAACGTGAGTCTGAATTGTTATAAATTATTTGGTTAAGGATAGGTACTTTTGCTTTATTTTCTTAGCATTCTGCGGTATCTGTCTTTTGAACGACCGTTTTTTCTCTCATCGTCCCATCATAACCAGCATAACATTAATGTCGCTTGGTGATACACCGGGTATTCTGCTGGCTTGTCCAAGAGTTTCCGGGTCGATGCGTTCAAGCTTTTGGCGCCCCTCCGTGCTTATTTCTTTTAATTCGTTATATCTGAACTTGCCTTTGATTTTAATGTTCTCCAATCTGTGCATTTTATCTGCAAAGAGTTTCTCTCGTTCGATATATCCCTTGTATTTGATACGTATTTCTACACCCTCGACAATCTCTTCGTGTCTATTTTGGGGCGATTCCATCACTTCTTTTAGGGTGGGAAGAATGTCTGAAAGTTGTTTCATGCTGAGTTGAGGACGCCTGATAAGATCGGAGATTTTACATCCCATACGGAGTGGGGCAGTACCAAAGGCTTCGAGAGCACCATTAACATCTTGGGGCTTTACAGAGGTTTCGTTGCAATATTTAATGATGTGGTTCATGGCTTCCTTCTTGGATAACCACCAGTCCAGGCGTTCGCGGGTAGCTGTTCCCAAGTCGTAGGCCTTCTCTGTCAGGCGTGCGTCGGCGTCGTCTTGGCGCAGGAGAATACGGTATTCGGCCCGAGAGGTAAATAGTCGGTAGGGTTCATCTACACCCTTGGTGGTGAGATCGTCTATAAGAACACCAATATAGCTCTCGTCTCTCCTCATGATAAACGGTGCGCTTCCTGTGCAGTAGAGGGCGGCATTAACACCGGCAACAAGTCCCTGCCCGCCGGCTTCTTCATACCCGGTGGTACCGTTCACCTGTCCGGCCATGAACAATCCTCTGATAATTTTAGATTCCAGAGAGTGCTTGAGCTGCGTGGGGTCAAAGTAATCATACTC
Organism: uncultured Prevotella sp.; assembly: GCA_964450065.1. Lineage (GTDB taxonomy): Bacteria > Bacteroidota > Bacteroidia > Bacteroidales > Bacteroidaceae > Prevotella. Next base: position 6,201 of record CAYVGR010000121.1, read on the forward strand.
GATGGCATACCCCGGGCGATAAATCTTGGCATCCCTTAAGGCTGGAATCTGACGAAGAGCCTTGAGTTGTGTTTCCCAAGGCATGGACGAAGAGAAACCATTAAGATACATTTCGTTGGTGTCTTCGCCTTCGGGTTCGATAAACAAAGGGTGTGAATCTCGGTCTGGGAAGGTAACCAACTTGGTTTCGATCGACGGACAATAGCGAGGCCCAATAGACTCTATCTGCCCATTGTAGAGTGGGGAATTGGCTATGTCGGCACGCAATATCTCGTGTGCGGCACTGTTGGTGTTACAGGTCCAACATGGTAGCTGCTTTAGGGTAGGCTGCGACCATAGGTAGCTGAAAGTGTGAAAATCATTTTCTCCAGGTTGTTCTTGGGTATCCTCAAAGTGGATAGTTCGTTTGTCAAGACGCATGGGGGTGCCGGTTTTCATGCGTCCGGTGCGAATGCCCCAGCGTGTTATGGATTCCGTGAAGTGTGGAACGGCAGGTTCTGCACACCTTCCTCCGGGGTATTGTTTACGGCCGATATGCATCAATCCGTTAAGAAACGTACCAGCCGTTACGATGACAGCCTTGGCGCGTATCTCTACTCCCCAAATGGTTTTCACTCCAACGGCTTCTCCTTTTTCTACCAAAAGCTCATCGGCCTGGTCTTGCCAGATGTCCAAATTAGTTGTCCGATCGAGCACACGCCTCCATTCCACGATGTATTTTTCGCGGTCGCATTGGGCGCGTGGAGACCACACAGCTGGTCCCTTTCCTTTGTTGAGCATCCGAAATTGGATAGCTGTGGCATCGGTTATCTTGCCCATGAATCCTCCCAAGGCATCAATTTCGCGCACGACTTGCCCCTTGGCTATTCCACCAATGGCAGGGTTGCAGCTCATTTGTGCAATCTTGTTCATGTCCATGGTCACTAAGCAGGTTTTGGCCCCCATGTTTGCTGCCGCTGTGGCGGCTTCACACCCAGCGTGACCTCCACCGATGACAATCACGTCATAACTGAAATCTTTCACTGTTTATCCTTTTTATGCAAAAGTACATAATTATATCGATTTTTTGTATTTTTTACTTTGGTTTATCATTAAAATATAGTATTTTTGCAGTCTAATGGCGGGGGGCATATCCCTACGATGAGGCATTGGTCACATGACCAAGTTGAATCCTAAGCAATTTGCATTCGATTATTTAGATGATATCTAACAGTTAAATAATTAAAAAATCAATCATTTATGTGGTTAATCAATTCTCCAATTGGTAGAAAGGTGGTGATGTCGCTGACAGGCATCAGCCTAATTCTATTTCTGACTTTCCACTGTTGCATGAATGTTGTAGCTTTCTTCTCCGG
>CAYVGR010000122.1:0-7469 GCA_964450065.1 uncultured Prevotella sp.
TACAGGTATGGGTTGCGATTACCTGTTGTTTTCAATTAAAATATACCGTGCAACATAGTCCCTATACACAGACAATAATGTCGATACCAGTGGAAACCCCACCGAAGGAGATGCCAGCGGTGCCCACTCCAAACCCTTCGAGCTTGATATAGAAGAAGTGTGGGAGACGGATGGGAGGAAAATGTTCTTGGGTGAACCAAAAGGGGAATCAAGAAAGAGCAGAAGAATGCAACTCGGTATCCGATTATACAGTAAAATGTCGAGAGAAAGAGTGGTATGTCTGAAGAATATAGTGTCGGCATATTACATTTAGTTGTATAATCAGAAATAGTCGTAAACCTCTCTCACCTATAATTCATAGCATATAAAAAATGAATCATCAAAGCCCAACTGGGAATAGGACTATTGCAAAAAATGCAACAATGTTATACTTACGGATGTTTGTAAGTATGATAATAGGCTTTTACACTTCACGAGTAGTGCTGAAGGCTCTTGGTGTGTCTGATTATGGAGTGTACAATTTAGTCGGTGGGTTTGTTGTTTTAGTGAATATGGTAAGCACAGCTCTTAATGGTGCTACATCCAGATTTCTTACCTATAGTTTAGGACAGGGAGTTTTCAAGGAATTACAAAAGACTTTTTCTACTGCTGTTTTTATCCACATAGGTTTATCCTTATTATTTTTAGTATTAGCAGAGACAATAGGTCTGTGGTTCGTGAATTATCAGTTGGTGATACCTCCTGAGAGATTAACTGCAGCCAATTGGGTTTATCAAGCTGCTGTAATTTCAACTATTTTGGGCATACTTCAGGTTCCTTATAATTCACTGATTATTTCTCATGAACGATTTGGTATCTTTGCAGCCATAGACATTTTAACATCATGTTTGAAACTGCTCATAGCCGTTATCGTGTTATATTCTTCATACGATCATCTGATCCTTTATAGTCTTCTTTATGCATTCATAACAGTTGCTGTTATTATATTCTATCATTTTTACTCAACCCATCATTTTCAAGAGAGTAAACTCATATTTCAAATAGATTGGTCCATATTCCGTGAGATGATAAGATTTTCCGGATGGACTCTTTTTGGCAGCACGTCTTTGACATTGTCGCAGCAAGGTACAAATATCATATTTAATAATTTTTTCGGTACAATTATAAATGCTGCGGTTGGGGTGGCTAATCAGGTTCAGGCCATTCTCTATTCATTTATAGGAAACATGTCAGCAGCATTTAATCCACAGATTATAAAGGAATATGCACAACAAAATTATGAACGTGTAGATTTTCTGATTAATTTGGGCGCAAAATTTTCATCTTTGATGATATTGTTGTTTTCTGTACCAGTGATTTGTGAAATGGAAACATTAATGGGATGGTGGCTTGTAGAGATACCGGAAGGAGCTGTTGCCATTTGTCAGATAGCATTGATATCAAATTTTTTTAATAGTTTTACTCCTTTGGTATATACTGCAATAACTGCGAGCGGATATGTTCGCTATGTAAATGTAGCCAATGGTATATTGTTTTTACTTCGTTTACCAATTGCCTATTTTTTGCTGTTATACTTTCATTCTTATACATTAGTTTTGATAGTTTGTTTGTACATACCAATAGCTTCAGGTATAATCAATTTAATCAATTTGAATCAATGTATGCCGACGCTTTCGATTAGGCGTTTTATCTGTAAAACCTATCTCCCAATTACTCTTATAGGTTTTTTTTCTTTAATGATAGGATTAATGCTTATGAATCAAATTGTTAGTCCTACATTTCGGTTTATCAGTGTTTTTATTTTTCCCGCATGTTTTGTTTTTTTAGCTGCTTACACTTTTATCCTAAACGAGGGTGAGAGAAATACAATCAAACATTTAATTAAGATTATTGTACACAGATGAAGAACGTATCTGATGTAAAAGATTGTTTTGGCTGTGGGGTATGTGCAGCTGCGTGTCCTAAGACCACAATATCCATCAAATTAAATAAAAACGGATTTTACGAGCCTCAGGTTGATGAAAGCCGATGTATTGATTGTGCAATATGTCGAAATGTATGCAGTTTTATCAATCCCGGATTAAGTCTGGAGAATCCGGAAACCGCAAGTTATGCTTCGTGGAGCAATGATGACAATATAAGACTGCAAGCCTCCTCCGGTGGGGTTAGTTTTGAAATCGGGAGATATTTAATAGGTAAGGGATATAAAGCATGTGGCGTTAGATATAACGTAGAAAAGCGATGTGCGGAGCATTATGTAGCTGATAATGTTGAAGATTACAAGGCATCGATAGGCTCTAAGTATATTCAAAGTTATACTTTTGAAGGCTTCAAGGCTATAAATCTGAAGGAAAAACATTTGGTTACCGGAACACCCTGCCAGATAGATTCTTTTCGGCGCTATGTTAGAAAGTTCAGAAAAGAAGACAACTTTGTATTTGTAGACTTCTTCTGTCATGGTGTCCCGTCCATGTGGATGTGGTATAACTATTTACACATCAATCAACCTAAAGTGGACGGTTTGCGCTCGGTTACCTGGCGAAACAAACGTACCGGTTGGCATGATTCATGGGCAATGAACTTACAAGGAAAAACTCAGGAAGTTTATAGTTTGATGTCGAAGGGCGATTTATTTTACAGACTCTTTTTAGGCGATTGGTGTATGAATCCGGCCTGTGTGAAGGATTGCAAGTTCAAGTATAGGGCTTCGTCAGCAGATATTCGGATAGGAGATTTGTGGGGAAATACCTATAAAGACGATGAAAAAGGTGTCAGTGCAGCCATAGCCTTTACGGAAAAAGGTAACCAAATTTTAAGGGAATTGGAGCGTTGTACTTTTAGACCGCATCCTTTTGAAGTTGTCGCAGAGGGGCAAATGAAGCAGAATGCGGGAAATGCGTTATTATATCCTGTCATAAAAGCATTATTGAATCGAAGCCAGAGACATTCCCAAGCAACGTGGGATATGCTTACGAAAGTTCAGTTTTATTTGAGCATTCCATCAATATTGAAGTATAAAATAAAACAAATACTGGGAAAGTGAAAATAGGAATCATTACCATGCATCGGGTACTCAATTTCGGGTCTGCCTTACAAGCGTATGCTCTTCAGCAAGCCTTATTGAAATTGGGTTATGACAATGAGATTATCGACTATGTCTTTCCTCACGAAGCAGACGTCCCTCTTTTGATGAGGGCAAACCTCTTTCTTAGAAAGAAAATATATGAAATGAGGACCGGAGCTTTTTTCACAAAAAAGAAAGAAAGCTATTTCAAGGCATTTCGCAAACAGTTCTTGGCATTATCAGACAAGACATATACCAGGGAATCTATGCTGTCGGATTCTCCTGCATACGATCTCTATATGACTGGAAGCGACCAAGTTTGGAACCCTCTATGGATGAAAGACGATACTAATTTTTTACTTTCCTTTGTGAAAGACAAGGAGAAAATATCCTATGCGTCAAGTTTTGCGGTAGATGCAATTCCGGAGGAAAGCAAACCTATCTATAAGAAATACTTACAAGAATACAAACATATAACAGTCCGGGAAAACTCCGGAGAGAAGATAGTCAAGGAATTGCTTGACGGACGAAAGGCACCCGTTGTCTGTGATCCAACACTTTTGCTGGATCAGGAAGACTATATCAAAATAGCAAAGAAGCCCCGACTTGATATTCATGGACCATATCTTTTAGTTTACATTTTGGATTACATGTTCAATCCGTTTCCTGAAGTGAACAATATTGTAAGGAATGTTGCTGAAACCTTAGGATTACCGGTTGTTTATATTGGTGGTAAATACACAGTCTACGATTCCCATTGTCTGTCCATAGAGCATATTGGACCATGCGAGTTTATTTGGCTGTTTCAGCATGCCAGGTTCGTGATAACAACGTCTTTTCATGGAACGGCATTTGCAACTGTATTTGAGAAGCCGTTGTTAGCCGTTGTCAAGACGGCTAATGATAAGGATGGACGGGTCACAACCCTAATGAAGAATGTTGGGAATGAAAAAGCAATAACGTCATATAACAGTTCTGATACCTATCAAGAAAGCGAATTATACCAGCTTAGGGCAGATGATGAAAAGTATAAAGCATATAAACGGGAATCTTTAGCGCAGCTGAGGACAATGGTAAACTAAGTTCATATAGAAGAATGGTAAGGATAAACGGACATATTCATGGGTTGTGCCATCGGTTGCTGAAGTATCCTCGACTATGGTTTCATAAACATAAATCGAGACGACTTATCAATCAATATTTTTCTCTTTTTTGCAATAACTGTACGGGTGGAGTTATATTGCATGATTTAAGTATGCGATTCAATTCGCCTACGATTAATCTCAATATTCAACCAAAGGACTTTATAAAATTTGTCAGAAATCTGAAAGATTATATGCGTTGCGAGTTGGAGGAAATCCATGACGCGTCAGTAGATTTTCCCGTGGGGCGTCTTTCGTTGCCGAATGGGGGGGGGGTACGTGTGTATTAAATTCGTACACTACAGCTCTTTTAAATGTGCTAAGGAGAAATGGGAAGAGCGTAAAAACAGAATTGAATGGAACAACGTTTTTGTTTTGTTAGAGGGACCATCTTTCAGTTCTGAACTACTGGATATGTGTGCAGAGGTAGAATATCCCCTTTCTGTGATGGGACCTGAAAACCCAGAAATAGAAGCCACCTATCCTTTTTACCATGGATTTAAGTGGTACAACAACTGGCATTCCGGCAAATCTTTGGATTATAAGCATATCTTTAGCTTGAAACGTTATTTGGATGATTTTGATTATATCAGTTTTTTGAATGGAAATAAAAGTTAGCATCGTCATACCGGTATATAAGGTAGAAAAATACATTGAGCGTTGTTTGCGGTCGGTGTTCAATCAAACCTATGCGAATATAGAATGTATTATGGTTAATGATTGTACACCTGATAACAGTTTTATTATTGCGAAAGAATTAGTAGAATCTTATCAGGGTAGTGTCGATTTTCAATTTGTCGAACATGAGATAAACAAGGGATTGTCCGAAGCTCGGAATACTGGTGTTAAAATGGCAACCGGACATTATTATTTTTTCTTGGACAGCGATGATGCCATACCACCTACATCTATTGAGAAACTGGTTGAGACGGCATTGTTAAATGATTGCCCCGAAATTGTTATGGGAGTAACCAAGGGCGTGGATGCCAATGGTAACAATGTAGAGGTGAGCTCTGCCCAAACAAAAAGTTTCCATGACAATTCAGAAGTCTTTCAAGGTTATCTTAACAACCTCTGGTATGTAATTGCATGCAACAAGTTGGTTAAGAAGGATATTTTTGCTGATCATAAAACCTTTTTTTTGCCGGGAATCACTCATGAAGATGTGATGTGGAGCTTTGAAATATCGACCTATGTCAACAAAATTATTTTATGCCCTTTTGTCACATATCATTACTATATAGGCGATTATTGTAAATATCAGCTTGGATTAGAATGTTATTATTGAAATTTTTATTATGTTCAAATTATAAAAAGTAACAAATGCGTTTAAGTATCATTGTTCCCGTTTATAATGTGGAGAAATATTTAGAGAGATGTGTTGAATCTGTATTTCGTCAGAATCTGGCGGAGGACGATTTTGAGATAGTGATGGTGAATGATGGCTCTACAGACGGCAGTTATCAGGTAGCACAAGAGCTTGCAGGCAAGTATTCTCAAATAAAACTTTACAGTCAGGAGAATGGGGGATTGTCGGCTGCGAGAAATACAGGGTTAAAACATGCCTCGGGAAGATACATTCAATTTTTGGACTCTGACGATTGGCTGCTGGATGAGTCCTTATGTCCTATTCTAAAAATTGCGGATGATAGAGATCTGGATATATGTGCATTTAGGATGAAGGTGTTGGATCATCAGGGAAGATTCGCTTCTCACAGTTATGAACAGCCTTTTGATTTATACAAAATATACAAAGGAGAATATGTGGTAACGCATGGTCTTCATTTTGATTCAGTATGCAGCAATCTTTACAAAAGGAGTTTTCTTAACAAGGAGTGCCTGATGTTCGCTGTTGGTTTAACTCACGAGGATGTTGATTTCAATAGCAGGGCCATGGCTTTGGCTCGGAAAATCATGTTTACCGATAAAGTTAGCTATATTTATTTTTGGAATGATGAATCTCTAAATAGGAGTGTGGATTACGGTAAAATAAAGAAGGCAAAGATTGACGATATCAAAATAGCAGCCCGGATGAGAGACTTTGCATTGCAACGTCAGAATAATATTAAGAAATGCTATGTCAGAAGAAGCAATTCGATAGTGTTTTCCCAACTTTGGGGGTTTTATAAGAATCAGAATTTACCGCAGGACATCAAGGATGATTGCATAGCTGTAGCAAGGGCAAACCGTTTATTGCCTATTCGAGGACGTACCTCCTCTTGGAAGTCTTCAATATTGATACCATTTATAAATTTAATGGTAAAATTTAAAATGATCTAATGCCTTTTCAACATCGTTTAATTTATAGCCTGATCAGTTGTAGAAGTTCTAATTATCAGCTATTTATCCATCAAATATCGATTAGTTGATGAAATATTAAAGAGTAAAAAAAATGTCAAAGAGATTAGCATATATTATTTATAGTTTATCCAATTCCGCAGGCATGGAGCGTGCATTGGTTTCCCGCGCCAATTTTCTTTGTGATGAATTTGATATAACGATTATCACAGAAGGGCAGGGAAAAACCAAAGATAGGTTTCCGTTAGATAAAAGAATTCGAAGAATCGATTTGGATATCAAGAAAACGGGTACAAACAGAGAAATAAAGAAAGATTGTTTTCAAAAGCTTTCTTTCTGTTTGAAAAAAGAGAAGTTTGATATTGTGTCTTCATTAGGTGGTTTGGAATTGTTTTTCCTATATAGAATTAATGATGGCAGTAAGAAAGTTGTAGAATTCCGCTTTTCATATGATTATTTCAAAATTATAAGCAGGGAGCAGGGAAACGGTTTGATGACGAAGGTAATGGCAGAACTGAATACTTTACGAAGAGTATATTATGCCAAGAAATATGACAAAATAGTTGTTTTAACAAAGAAGGATGAGCTGAAATGGAGACGATGGAGCAGAAAGGTTTGTCAGATTTACAATGCTGTAACTTTAGTTTCAACAGAGGTGTCGTCGTGTTCTTCCCATTGTGCTATTGCCGTCGGTCGATTGGAATATGCCAAAGGTTTTGATTTGTTGATAAAGGCATGGTACGATGTACATAAGGTTTACCCTGATTGGAGATTAAATATTTATGGAGACGGAAGCCATCGCAAAAAGTTAGAAGACATGATCAAGGAAAGGAGATTAGAGGGAATCGTTTCTCTTTGTGGTATCTCTAACAATATTATAGATGCTTATTTGCAAAGTTCTTTTTTTGTATTAAGTTCACGTGAAGAGGGTTTTGGGTTGGTACTTACCGAAGCGGAAACATGCG
>CAYVGR010000123.1:0-7447 GCA_964450065.1 uncultured Prevotella sp.
TGCATGAGGTGCCGGATTCTCTGCAGGCCTTGATAAAACCATATAGAAAGTTAGCAGAATGATAGCCGGTAAGTTAAATGACTGGGTAACGCTCTACAGCCCTGAAACGAGTGTTAATCAATATGGAGAAGAGCGTACAACTTTTGTTCGGGGAAAGAGAATTCATGCACAAATAGATTGGAAGAGCGGGAATACATCCATTGTAGGTGATAGGATATTTTCATCGCAGTCTATTGAGGTAGTCATAGCTTATCCCCATATAGTCGCAACAGGATGGAGGCTAATGTATGCAGAAGAATTATATACGGTCAATGCCATAAAGATAGATCGTGCAAGAGGGCTTAAAAGACTGTATGTGACACGAGTAATCAATGAATAACAAGTTATCCATAGATGACAGGCAGGTAATGCGATTGCTGGAAGCAATGAATTCTCGACAGCTTGGTAAGGTTGAGAGACGAGCTTTGCAGAAGTCAGCAAGAATATTACAGAAAGAGGCCCGCAGACAGCTCAGAATTCACGGTGTAAAGAATGCTTCAAAGAAGATGATTCGTAAAAACGGGAAAGTGGTCAAGAGTCCCAACGCCGGCATCAAGGTTTCCATGCCGAGAAATACAAACGATGTGGAGAAAGAGGGAGCAAAGGTACACATCATGGGTAATTTCACCCTGAAATGGTTTGAAAAAGGGACAAAAATCCGCCGTTCAACAACTTATGCCGGAAAGCCTTTAAAGAAAGCTGCAAACAGAGGACAGATTCCAGGCAGTGGGAAAAAGGGTTCAGATATAAAGTTAGGTTTTTTTACCGAAGCGCAAAAAACGGTTAAGAATGAGGTTTTCTCTTCAATTAAAGGGAATTTAGAGACGGAGCTTAAAAAAATCAACAATAAATATAGATAATATGTTAGATCCTTTACAAATAGGTCAATTTATCAACGCCCGTCTCACATCGGACGACCAAATAAGGGCTTTTCTCGGTCGGGACGTATCAAGGCGCGTTCTCCCTATTGTAGCGCCTCGTGACATGTCCGGATGCTTTATAACATATCAACGTACTGAAACCACTCCAGAAGCATCAAAAGACAACCGATATGGGGATTTGTATGAGTCGATGATTTTACGGATTGTATCAGATTCTGAGAATTATAAGGGCGGACTTGAGCTGGCAGTGATGGTTAAGCAAGCACTCAAAGATTATGAGGGCGTTTTTGACGGACTGCAAATAGATAACATAAAGGTGTCAGACGGTGAAGAAGGCTATTCTGACAACTGTTTTTATCAGGAATTACAACTATTAATCACTATTAATAACGAATAATTATGAAAGTTAAAGGAGGACATATCCACATTTTTGTAGACGGTGTATCAACCGCATACGCTACAAGTCACTCTCTTGATGTAACCCTTGACACGGACGATTCAACCAACAAGGATGAGGGCGGCGGTGATTGGGCTTTCGCAGAAGGGGCGATCCTTCATTGGAGCGGATCGAGTGAAAACATTATGAGCAACGATGCTAAAGGCAAATCGTATGAGGACTTGCTTGATGCGATGATCACAAAGGAGCCTGTTGATCTTGTATTTGGTCAGAAAGCAGACACTAATGATACAACACCTCCTGAAGGTGGCTGGACACCGGCAAAGGGTAAAGGGAGAAAAGGAAAAGCCCTTATTACATCAATAAGTGCTAATGCCCCTACAGAAGGAAAGGCCACATACACCGTTCAGTTTACGGGTGTCGGTCCGCTCGAAAAGATTACCGAAGCAGTTTAGTATTCATGAAACGGGCTCCGGTAATTACGGCCGGGGCCCTTATTATTAGTACATAACATTATGAAAGTTACGATAAAAGGCAAAGAATACGGAGTAAAGAACAGTTTGCGCGCGGTGCTTATATTTGAAGAATCACGCGGAAAGGCGTTTTCCATTTCTACAGTAACGGATCTGATAACTTATCAATATTGCATGATATGCGCAGGTGGGAGTGATGACGTTCCGAGCTTCAATGATTTTCTCGATGAACTCGACGCAAATCCTAAACTTGCAGAAGATTTGAACGCCTATTTTCATGCAGAGCAAAAACGCAACGAGATATTTAATGATGAATCAAAAAAAAAGAGGGCAAACCGCTAAGTGCTAAAGAAATATACTCGGTATTGGTCTACATCGGCGGTCTTTCGCCTGATTATGTGCTTGATAGGATGCAGCCGTATGAGATACGTATTCTCATCAGTAAGGTACATCTTAAGATAAAAGATGGATGGGAGCAAACACGATTACTCATAGCAACAGTTGCTAATATATTCTCAGGCAAGGGGCATAAAGTTTATCCGGAAGATGTTTTAAAGTTTGACTGGGATAATGACAAGGTAGAATCAAGTTGCATAACAGAAGACGATAGTAAACAACTGCAGGCAGAAGCAGAAGAGATTAAGAAAATACTGATAAATTACTAATCATGGCAGACTTTGTAACCCGCATACTTCTGAATACCAACGACTATGATAAGAATTTATCAAAAGTAGTTGCGAAAACTCGTGGGGCTAAAAAAGCCCAGGAGGAGTTATCAGGTGTGATCGGAGAAGCCGCTGGACGGTTTGGCGGTTTCACCTCATCTTTAAATGGGTCCATCGGTGCTCTGTCAAAGTTCACAACACCCGCGGGAATGGCTGCAGCAGCAGCCTTGTCGGTCGGAGCGGCTTTGGCCAAATGTGCAAGCGTTAATGAGAAGTTTCAGGAGTCATTTGCGAGGCTTAATCTTCTATCCGCGACTAAACAGCTTGAAGAATTTAAAACTCAAGCCTTAGAACTTACCCGCAAAGATGGCTTCACAATGGGCCTTGATAATATAGGCACAGCGCAGGAATCTATTATCCGGATGGCGCAAGCCAATAGGCAGAGCGTTGATACAAAATCAATAGCGGCCTATGTAGAGCAGTTAGACCAATATGCCACTATTGTAGGGCACCTTTATGATGAAGCGGAGCAGACCGCAATAGAAGACATAGCGTCTATATCAAGGGCATGGGACGTACCACTGGAGAGGATGCCTGAAATTACGGCAATGCTGATTAATATATCGGCCGTTTCAGGCAAATCAGCACAAGATGTTGCCAACACAATGAACCTTCTTGCGGGAGACGCTCAATCTGTCGGAGCATCTTTATCTGATTTTGGCGCGGCTATAGAGCAGCTCACACCAAAGTACGGTACGACATCGCAAGCGGGGCAGAGATATATTCAAGTGCTCAAAAAAATGGAGGCGTCCAACATCCAAGAATTTATGCCCTCTGTACATGGCGCCTCTGTGGCATTGTCAAATTTGAACGACTATGTTAAAGCAGGAGGCGACGTGAATAAAATGTTTGGAGCCCGCCTTGCTTCAACGGCTAAATATGTAGCATCCTTCGCAACAGATATAAATAATGCGTCGCAAAATATTACCGACAATACTCGCTACACTAAAGCAGCTACAGATGCTAACAATTCTTTAAATGCCATTAATTCAGACCTTCAAAATTCATGGGAAAATCTTAAAACGGTCCTTGGAAATGACCTTATGCCAATATGGAAAGATTTTCTAAAAGCAATTACAAAAACTGTAGACGGGCTATCAAAAGTAGTAGGAAAAGTTGATAGTATATCATCTAAATATAACAGGCTTAAAAATGCAATAGACCCAAAGGGTGACAACACACTTCGTCATTGGATTTTTGGGGATAGTGCTGAACAATTTAAACATAAGAGGGCGGGGCATCACCGCCAGCAGGATCGCCGGACAGGAAAATGGTATTGGGCGGATGCAAGAGGAAGAAACGTAGAGGCACGGGATGAAATACAGAAAGTCACCGCATCTGTAGTCCCCGACATACAAACAGGCGGGACACCAAATGTAGACCCGAATAAAAACACAGTAATTAAAAAACACGAAGAAATTTTTCCTGAGGGGTCTATAGCAAGACTTAATCAACAAATGTCTGAGCTTGGAAAAAAGAGGGATAAGCTAACCGACGTTAATGACATTGCAGCAGTCGAGGAGGAAATTAACAAGATCACAAATCAAATTAAAGCAATCAAGTCCGAAGCAGATCTAATCAATTTTGGGAAAAGAGTTGAGAAGTTAAAAGAAATCAGTCCTGATATGCGTATGCCGGAAACCGTTGGTATTGATGCTACAGAAGGTATCAAGGCAAAAGGAAAAGTGGACTTGACGCCACCGGGCCGATGGGAGCTTGCAGATTTCTCTGAAACTATTTCCAAGGCCATTCCCCCCGTTCGTGTGATGACCAAGACTGAGAAAATGCAGAGGGATATGAACGACATGGCCGATGTTGCTTATAATCTCGGCGACAGTCTTCAACAGATGGCTAACATAGCTGATGATTCAACGTTTAACGTTGCAGCCACGATAGCTCAGGCGGTAGCTACAATTCTGCAGGGGTACGCAACGGCATCCAAGGAGTCCGCAAGTATGGGTCCTATTGGTTGGGCGGCCTTTTCATTAGCGGGCCTTGCTCAAGTTTTATCCATCATCTCAGCGGTTAAAAGTGCCGGTAGCTTTGCATACGGAGGAATTGTCCCCGGAACGTCCTACAGCGGCGACCGCCTTACTGCAAATGTCAATTCAGGTGAAATGATTATTAATCAACACCAACAGAGGAATTTGTTTTCGATGCTCAATGGGAATAGTGTCGGGGCAAAAGTTTCAGGAAATGTTATATTTAAAATATCGGGGGATAATCTTTATGGTGTTCTTCGAAATCACAACAACAAAACGGGTAAATTATGATATATAAGGGGTTTTTCAGACAAGTGGGAACCGATGCTTTGTTTGAGGTCAGCGTAACAACAACATCAGCAGGCGCCTCAAAAGAAGTGTCGCTTGGTGGAACTCCTTTTGTGTCCGAAATTGTAGGGGATGGTAAGAATATATACAAGCCTGTAAAATATAGTGGCGCTACTATTGAAATGCGTCTACCCGGCTATGTTCCGGATTTATATTCTGCAAAAGCACATGGCACGAAGGTAGAATTGAAAAAGGGGGACAAAATAATTTGGACGGGGTATGCAACACCAAATTTATATAATCAGGGATATGTAAAGTGTATAGAAACAACAAGCATTGAGTGTATAGACGGGTTAGCAACGCTTCAGTATTACAAGTATCAACGATCCGAAAAACAGATAATTACATTTATTGAGCTCATTAACCGGTCACTTCGAATTTGCGGCTGTTATACTGATTTTTATGTGTCGGCCAATGTGCAACTTCCTATACATCCTGATAAGCCCGTCTTAGAGAGATTACTCATATCAGAATCAAACTTCTTTGACAAAAAGAGGGAAGATGAAGCAGACGCCGATGTGGCATGGACATACAGGGACGTGCTGGAAGAGATTTGTCAATATCTCGGTTTGACGGCGGTGGCGGTCGGAACAAGTGTATATTTTATAGATTATGATGCCCTCAAAGCGCATGATTTTAGTTACTATCATTACAATATCGGAGACGAGATAGGCGTAGAAGCTACAATAGGAGGAAGCAGGGTAATCACAGGAAGAGATTATTCAGAGACAGGAGCAACCATATCCATGAGTGATGTTTACAATAAAATAACTGTTTCTGATGACTTTGCCACATTTGACACAGTTATTCCATCCATATACGCGGAGGGCTTAATAAACATTACAGAAGCAACAGACCCTAAACTGTCAGACCACACTAAGTTTCCTTATGCCGAGATTCTGCAAAACGAGCGGGACAATGGGGACAGCAAGGAGACCATGAACATGGAAGTTGTCGCAGATCTTTTTATAACAACGGGCAACGTTGCATTTATCAAATATTTTAACTCAAAGAATTATTCTCTCTTTAATTGTCCCGAATCACTTAATTACAGTAAGACACGAGGCTTTCGAGGAGCATTTATAGCAAAGATGGACACGGCAAAGATAGATAGAAAGAATTTATTATATATGATATATAATTTAATATCTAACAATCCGAAAACGCCGTCGCTTGATTCTTTATTGTCGTATGCGGGTAAAAGCGATATATCAATGATTAATTGTCTCGTTTTAATGAATCCAAACGACGGACAACATATCAGCAATAATGAGTTTGTACAATACGTTCGAAGTAAGAGGCGCAACCTATCAGCTTTTTTTGGCGGTAAAAATGCGTATCTGCTTATATCAGGATCGTTATTTTGGCATATTTTTCCCGACCATCCTTATCTTATTGATGCGGATGACTTTGATTTATCGGAGGGGCGCTATGCGATAGATGCGGACCACGCCTATATAGAGATGACACTTAACTGGGGAAATTTATTTTGGGACGGAAAAGAATGGAAAGACGGACCCACAACGTTCAAGGTTCCTTATTTTTCAGAGGCCGATTCAGATAAGGATAGGCGTGCAGATGCTTGTATCTGTAAAGATATTAAACTAAAGAATACAGTTTCATGGCGCATTGGAACAAATGAAAAGGGATATTTGATCCCGATGCCGGAGGGAAAAATAGTTTATGGTTACCCTGAATTTTCAATCCTTAAACCGCACGACCCAAATTTTCATTCGGCTAAGAGTGGGAAAAACGCTGGCTATCATTATAAAATGGAGGTACAGATACTTAAGAATTTTGACATCAAAGCTATCATAGCAGACCCAACATTTTCTGACGCACAAAATTCAGATACAAAGTACACGAATGTTATTGACTACAAGAATATCTGTGAGTTTGACGAGTTGAAGTTTAAGATATGCACTAATGACGGGAAAAATCCTAACTATTCGAGTGTAGCGTATTCAGACGGTAACGACTATTATTTTGTTGATAAGATGATTAACAGGGCGTTAGCTTCTGAACAAACAAAAGTTACTGCAGCAGACGGAACTACGGGAGAAAAAGGGATGAGACAAGAAGAGCAAATGGTGTACAAACTCACCAAGCAGTATTCTACTCCGAACGTAATTTTTAATCTTACGCTGCGTGATGACATATCACCCATAATGTTATATTCTGAAAATTCTACAGACATGAAAGGGCGGGCATTTATTGTTAATGCCATAAAATATGATTATCGAATGAATAAGTCATACGTTCAATTAGTTGAAAAATTTTAGAATGAAAATAGCTAAATATAATATTGACAAGGACACGGTCAAGGGAGGAAAAGCTGCCGTAGTCAGAGTTCCCGGCGCAATAGAAGGGGGAGGAATGGTAACGGCCGAAAAAGCAGATTATGCAGAGCGCGCCCGCGTAGCAGAGCAAGCAGAAAACCTCACATCTTACTCGTCGGTCTGGGACACGATAGACGAAAAAGATAAAGATGTGAAGTCGTTTGCTCAAAAGCTTTCCGACACCTTGAGAGCGTATGTAGACAAATCATTCCTCTCCAAGCTGCAAGACGACACCGCAAAGGGCCTGATTACGTTCCTCAAGG
>CAYVGR010000124.1:0-7444 GCA_964450065.1 uncultured Prevotella sp.
GCTTGCGCCTGAGTCACACGGTTTTGCACGTTCACGGAGGCCATGTCGGCGTCTGAGCCTTGCTCAAAGTACACAGTGATGGATGCCGATCCCGAATTGGTAGCTGTGGAGGTCATATAGGTCATGCCCTCTACACCATTGATGCTTTCCTCCAACGGCGTGATCACAGAATTCATCACCGTCTTGGCATCTGCTCCCTGGTAGCTTGTATAGACCACGATGGTGGGCGGGGCGATGTCCGGGTACTGCTCAATAGGCAGCGAAATCAGCCCGATGAGGCCCAGCAGCACAAAGAAGACGGAAATCACCGTCGACAGTACCGGGCGTTTTATGAATTTTGAAAATGACATATTTTCTCTCTGTTTTTATTGTTGTCGGCCATTGCAGCATGGCGACCTGTTACTTTATTTTCCTCCCATAGCCTTTGCAAACTCGCTGGCATCGCCTTGGGCGGCACCCAACTTCTCGGCATCTTTTATTTTTTTCATATACTGAGCTTCGCTGATAGGCTTGATTTCCATACCGTCAGTTAGTTTTGTGAGCCCCTTGCTCACAAAGCGGTCGCCAACGTGTAGCCCCTCAGTTACGATGTAAGTCTTGCCGTTGTTTTGCGGGTGTACCTTAATTTCAGAAAGTTTCACCTTGTTATCCTTGTCTACGAGATAAACGAAGACTTTGTCTTGCACTTCGGAAGTGGCCTCTTGCGGAATGATGATAGCATTGCTGTTAATCTGCGGAACAATGATTTGTCCTGCTCCGCCGCTCTTCAGCAGTTGGTCGGGGTTGGAGAAATGGGCAATCATCGAATAAGAGCCGGTGGCCGCGTCGATCACACCACTCATCTTGACCACTTTACCCGGATGGTTATAGATGGTGCCGTCGGCCAGCTGCAACTTCACTTCCGGCATTTCGCTGAGGGCAGCGGTTGCACCTCCGGCATTCTTCGTCATGGCCAGAACTTCGCGCTCACTCATCGAGAAGAATACCTCTACAGTCGATATGTTCGACACGGTGGTCAGGGCGTTGGATGCGCTCACGAGTGTTCCCACTTTAAAAGGCAGACTTCCCACGATGCCGGCGGCAGGAGCCTTGACCGTACACCAACTCAGGGTTTCGCGGGCCGAAACCAGTCCGGCCTGTGCCTGAGCAACGGCAGCCTGCGCTGTGGCATAGGCGTTTTGAGAGGTAGAAAGCTCATATTGACCGATGATTTGCTGATCGAAGAGCTTCTGATTGTTTTCGTAGGTTATACGAGCGGTATTGGCTTGTGATTTGGCCGTATTTAGGGCTGCTTGTGCTTGGCGCACGGCGGCCTGATAGGTTTCGCTGTCGATGACGAACATCACTTGTCCGGCTTTCACGGCCTGACCTTCGTGGACAAGCACCTTGGTGATGAAACCTGAAATTTTGGGACGCACATCCACGTCCTGAATACCCTTAATGGTGGCAGGGTAGGTGGTTTGCAGGTCGCCGCTTTGAGTGGCAACCGTGCGCACGGCAAATTCATTGTCTCCGAACTTCGGCATACCCTTACTGCCCTTTCCACCACACGATGCAAGGGCAACGGCTGCTATGGCAACGAATAAACAATACTTAATTTTCATACCTATTATATATAATGATTTATTTTCTATTGATATTATCCCATTTTTATATGTTTTCTCAAAACTACATATGGGATTGTAGTTTTTTATCTGTGCAAAATTAGCAAAAGTCAATGAAAACTCATTGATACATCTTAGTTTTTTAACAAAGATTGTGGCTTTTTAGCAAAGACCCATTTCTTTGGCCTTTTCCATTAAAAGTTGCATGAGCGGCTCTCGCTCATTGGGCACTGTGTTGTCGAGCACAGCCTCTTTCAGGGCTTTTTTCAGAGTTCCCACCTCGCGCGAGGGCTTGAGGTTGAACATCTGCATAATTTCGTTGCCGTCGATACAGGGCTGCAACTCGCGTTTGTAATCTTTTTCTTTCAGGTCGGTAATTTTCTCGCGCACCAGTCTGAAGTTCTCTAAGAATCGTTGTTTTTTCACTCGGTTTTTACTCGTGATGTCGGCCTCGCACAGCATCATCAGGTCGTCCACGTCGTCATCGGCCTCGTTCACCAGTCGTCGCACAGCACTGTCGGTAACCTCCTCATCGGCAATGGCGATGGGGCGCATGTGCAGGTCTACGAGCTTCTGCACGTATTTCATCTTCGAGTCCGTCGGCAGTTTGAGGCGTCGGAACATACTTGGCACCATCTTGGCACCCACATAGTTGTGGTTGTGAAATGTCCACCCGGCCGCGTTGTCCCATCGTTTGGTCTTGGTTTTGCCAATGTCGTGGAGCAGCGTGGCCCAGCGCAGCCAGAGTTTGTTGGCCGTGAGATGATCCAATTCGGTCTGCAGGTTTCGGGCTTCCTTGCTTTCGGGGTCGAGGCGCTGTAGTTCTTCTTCGACATCGGTAATGCGTTTTTGCTGCGCAGCACACAGATTGTCGAGCACTTCGAGCGTATGGTAGAAGTTGTTTTTGTGGGCACGGCCGTTCTTTTTCTCCACAATGTCGAGCGCGGCCAGTTCGGGCAGAATGCGCATGAGCAGTCCGCAGCGTTGCAGGTCTACGTACCCCCGACTCGGCTGGTCGGTCAGCATGATTTTGTTGAGTTCTTCCTCGATGCGCTCAGCGCTGATAATCTTGATGCGCTCGGCGTTCCGCTCCAAGGCCTCGAAGGTCTCGTCCTCGATATAGAACTTCAGCTGGGTGGCAAATCGCACACATCGCATCATGCGCAGCGGGTCGTCGGAGAAGGTGATGTCGGGGTCGAGCGGTGTGCGGATGATGCCGTCTTCCATGTCGGCCAGCCCGTCGAATGGGTCCACAAGCTCGCCAAACCGTCCCTTGTTCAGGCAAACAGCCAGAGCGTTAATGGTGAAGTCGCGGCGGTTTTGGTCGTCTTCGAGCGTGCCGTTTTCCACGTGTGGCTTTCGGCTGTCGTGGCTGTAGCTTTCCTTACGCGCACCGACAAACTCCACCTCCAATCCACGGAGCTTCACCTGCGCGGTGCCGAAATTGCGGAAAACAGACAGGTGGGCTTTACCGTTCATGAGTTGTTTGAGTTTTTTGGCCACTTCAATGCCGCTGCCCACCACCACCACATCGATGTCGTTGGAGGGGCGTTCGAGAAACAAGTCGCGCACGTAGCCGCCTACCACATAGCATTCCATGCCAAGGCTGTCGGCCGCTTCGCCTATTTTATGAAAGATGTCTTTATCTAAGAGTTTTGCTAAATCGTTGTCGCTGAGTTGTCGCATGATGATTTCTACTACACTGACCTTTCGCAAGCATGGCAGGAGCCGGAGAGCGGCGATGGCCCGCCTTTTGATTCGCGCGCTGACAACAGCACCCGTTATCAATTTGGGCTCCAAAAAACGCGCTTGTGAAACTGCGGTTGATATTATTCCAAAATGATTTGCAAAGATACAAAAAAGATTGCAGATAGGGGCTGGCAGCTCCTGTTTTTCATTATTTTTACCCAGAGAGTGTCGGGAGCGTACCGAATAGTCATACTATTAAAAAACTCTTTGACTGACAGCGGAAAGCAGCATACCCCTTATCTCAAATTTTAACGAACCATTGATGATAGCCAGTATAACTTTAAAAGGTCTTTTTCTTTTCATATCAATTCCAATTCTCTATTGAGAAAATCTATCATCCTTTCTTTTTGATGTACCATGAAATAGTGATTTTCATCTTCATCGAACAATATGGCTGTTTTTGTACCATGTCGTTGCAATTTCCTACTGGCACCGAGAAGATTAGAGGAACTAACATCCTTTCCCCCTCCTATCAACAACACTTTTGCATGCGACTGTTTTATCACATCACATGATGTTGAGATATAAGTTATTGTCTGAAATTGGTTATCAAAGCTACGCAGGGCCACATTTGCTGCCGTGCCACCATTTGATAATCCTATCAAGTGGAGTTGACTTTTGTCTATATTATATCCTTCTTTCTTTAATAATGGAAGATAGTGCTTGAATATCTTGTTGATATCCTCATAGACAAAAATACCAGATAAATCTCGAGTTGCGATACTTACTATAAAACAATCCTCCAGACTGGAGAAAAACCCTTGATAGAATTCCCAACTGCCCAAATAGCCATGTGCAAAGAACACAACCGGATAGTTTTTTGATGTAGAATGATGTTTCGGTTTTGTTATGTATATGCCTTTATAATTTCCTCCTATAAACTCATTATATGCCTGGGCAATAACAAACGATCCTGGGTTGCTGCCTTGCCAGGATAGCTGATTGTATGGAGTATAAAAAGCAATTGCCTTTCCATTCCAAAAATCATTTTGAGCATCCCTGATAAAGCGACTTCCAAGATTCTTAAATATTGGACTAAGTTCTGATGGTGGCAAAATGGCTGTCGCCTTCAAGCAGATATTCATTACTTCTTCCTCCGGAAACAGAGCATTCACGACATAGAGACTTAGCGGTGTGGAAGTTTTTTGTCCTTTATTATCCACATAAACCAACTGAGTACGACCTCTCTGGGTATAATTTGGGATAGAGATAAAAACACCAACCAGTAACAATGCGATCAAGAGGCTATAAGAATGTGTAGTTCGTCTCATCAGAGGCAAGGACTTAACCCAATTTCTGTTGAGAAGAATGAAAAACAGAAAGCACAGCAAACGGTACTGCCATGTTGCGAATACCATGACCGCCATGAATAATAACAGAAAAGATATGAATTTTTTTATCATAATACTTTTAGTTCTGGTTGTAATTGCAGTTGAAGGTACTCCTTTTTGACAGGGCGTCCCTGCTTGTCATATTTGTAGTGCTTATATTGCATTTCTTTACCACTGAAATAATTGGACAGCCCTGTCAATCGTCCGGCCTTGTCAAACGAGTACACCGCTTTTTTGATCTCCGCTCTCAATAGTTATCGACTGAACGACTCCCTGAAGCGGTTTTCCGGTATAAGAATAGTCGTGATAGCAATAGAGGTGATCGTCGATATCTGCGGGAAATTTGACGGTCATGCAACGTGTGTCTGCGCGTATGCGAC
This sequence comes from uncultured Prevotella sp., assembly GCA_964450065.1. Classification (GTDB taxonomy): domain Bacteria; phylum Bacteroidota; class Bacteroidia; order Bacteroidales; family Bacteroidaceae; genus Prevotella. The sequence goes on from CAYVGR010000124.1 coordinate 5,065, forward strand.
GCCTGTAAACAATGCCGACATCAGCATCAGGCAAATTTTTGATAGTACTTTCATGTTGTGTTCTAATTTGATAGTTGTAAAAACCTTATTGTATAAATTTTTATTTTGTTTTTCATGAACACCTGAACAATGCGTAGACGCTGCTGCGGCTTCTCTCTCGGCATGTTGCCAAAGGCATGAATGAAGAACTTCTGACCGATCAAGTTCAAGCGGTTATGGTTTCTTCGATGCGCCCGACGGGACTCGAAACTACACGTCGCAAAACATCAGCTTCTAAGTCTGGCGCGTCTGCCGGTTTCACCATGAGCACTTGGACGACTGCAAAGATAATGGATAATGTTCTGTTTTAGTTTGTTTTGAGCTGGTTTTTTGGTTTCTAATTACGATTATTTCATTTGAGGTATTGTCATTGAACGCCACAAACCTTTTGCGTCTTCTACATCAAAAATAAAAATAATGGAATTTTTACACTGGTATAACTTGTTGACATACAGATGTGGTGAAATGCCCGATTCGCATGTGGTTCGGGTAGGAGAAACGGCATCTTCACTTCATTCTTAAATGAAAGAGCCGTCGTCATTTTCAAACAATTACCTTAGAATTAACAGCGTGTTGATGCAAATATTACAGCATTTTTATTTAAATTTGCGACTATGAAGAAGTATTTTATCTTTTTTTGTGCACTTGCGGGCTTGGTTTCTTGCGAGCCCTCGGCTGATGAGAAGGCTGCCCCTGTGATGCAGGTGATAGACTCGCTGTATCAAAATGGAGAGTATCAGAAAACCCTGAATGCTATCACGGAGCTGCGTGCCAACTATCCCAAGGCGGTGGAGTCGCGCAAACGTGCCCTGAAAATATGGCAGGAAGCCTCGCTGAAAATGGCGCAGGAGGATATTGCTAAGACCGATTCGGCCTTACAGGCCACCACGAAGGCATTTAATGCCGAGACCGATATTGGCCGTCGCAACCGTTTGGGTGTGAAGCGCGACTCGTTGCAAGTGCGATATGATGCACTTTGCGGAACGGTGCGTGTGATTCATAAGCGTCAGGAAGAAATATAAACCATGGCATTTTTCTCTGTAATGCGAAGGGAAATCCATGCCGCAGGACAAACTTTACGCATGCTTTCCATTATCGCCTGACTGTCGGGGTGCGTTCGCGGTTTGGTATGTTGAAATATGCTTACAAGTACCCTCGCATGCTTGGCGTATTTGAAAATCCAAAACAGTTGGCTCCAAATACGCCAAAAATTCGTTGTTTTTATAATCCGCTGATGTTCAAACTCTTATCTCTCCAAGGCATTGGATGGCTAATTTTTGACCCGAAAACTGGATGCGTTTGATATTGAATGGCAGGATGATGAAGGCTTAGTCGCACTGTGGTTTAAGCTTACTCGCATGGTGATTAGGGCTTAGCCGCCATGCCAACAAGCCTTAACCGCACTTCCAATGCGATAGCGAGTTGTTAAATTGGGACTTTTGTTTGCCAAAATAAGGTTTTGGATTTCTGGAACAAGGAAAACCAAGACCCTGTTTTTGGTGAGTAAATGTTGACAAAACACAGTCTTCACACCAAGAACTTGTACTATAAATCCTTGCGCTTGAAAATTCTCAATGACAGAAGATAAGGTCCCACTATCCATATCATGAGCAGAACTATAGATGATATGATTCCTATGGTTTCACCAAAAAAATGTTGGAATGCCGCACCGGAATATCCCATCATGGCCGACACGTCCATCTTGAGAATGATTTGGAATCGAGCCAAGTCGAGAGGGTTGAGCATGAGCAGGACAGACATGGGCATCTCAATGGGATAGTCTGAAAACACCATGATGAAATACATGAGAACAGCATCGTAGATCATTGTGAACAACAGCCACAGTATGATAGCCGCACCGATGCCACGTGTCTTGTCGGATGTCAGCGTGGCCGTGAGAAAGGCGAGCGCTGCAAAGATAATGGTTGTGGCAATGCCTATGACCAGCATCATGAGTGCTGTGCCGGTGTCGGTATACAGGAGCACCGGAATGCCCGCGCCGGCGAGGAAGGCGGCCGTGAGCCCTCCGCTCACACCTCCGAACAGCGAATGCCATATTTGCCCCCGTCTGATTGGCTGGCTCAGCAGGAGAACTATAAATTCCCTGGAATTGTAGAGATAGACCGTGCTATAGAGCAAAGACATCAGTGGAACGATAAAGAGAATGATGTTGAGCAGGGTCAGCGCTCCTTTCGCTTCGTTGTCCTCGAGCAGTAACGAGGTCCAGGAGATGAGCGAGAGCATGAGGAAATAACCGATCACAACTTTGCTCTTGAGGTTGTCGAGCATGATGATCTTAGTGATTGACTTCATTTTCGTTGAGGATTTTCATAATAGACTT
>CAYVGR010000125.1:0-7389 GCA_964450065.1 uncultured Prevotella sp.
TCTACCAAAACAAAAAAGCCTTCCCACTAACGGAAGTGGAAAGGCTCTGTTTCATATTTATATGTTAGACATGCGCGCACACCTTCTCACTTCCGACAACTGGATGCAGTCGAATAATAATGGAAATAATAAGGCTGTTCAGTGCAAACATTTTGTTCTTAATCTATATTTTGACCGCAAAGATAATACTTTTACACAAAAGTAACAAACAATTTATTACTTTTTTATCCGATTTCCTTTCAAAAAAGCAGATTCGTGCATATTATACTTAAAAAGGACTTCCCATAGGGACACCGCTAAACGGGTCTTCATCGTCCTGGTTCATACGCGAGCCGATGATTTCTCCGCCACCCAAGTTAGCAGGCAACGGAGCCAACATAGCATCCTCTGGGTTTGCAAAACGTGTGTATTTTCCTTGGAAAGACAACAGCACATCTCCGGTGGCTCCCTTACGGTGCTTAGCTATAATAATCTGCGCCTTGCCCCTAAGGTCGTTTCCTTTTTCGTCTTCTAACAAGTGATAATATTCCGGACGATGCACAAATAGCACCATATCCGCATCTTGCTCAATAGCACCCGACTCACGGAGGTCACTCAGCTGTGGACGCTTACCTTCAAGTCCTTCGCGGTTTTCCACCGTTCGGTTCAGCTGTGACAATGCCAAGATAGGTATATCCAGTTCCTTAGCCAACCCCTTAAGCGACCGTGATATGGTAGAAACCTCCTCCTGACGGTTTCCAAACCGCATGCCATTGGCATTCATCAGCTGCAAATAGTCGATCATGATCACCTTGACGCCTTTCTCTCGCACCAGGCGCCGAGCCTTAGTGCGAAGCTCGAAAATAGACATTCCCGGCGTGTCGTCTATATAAACAGGTGCTCCGGTAAGCTTGGCCAGGTTCTTGTCCAGCCGATCCCATTCATCACGTGCAAGCTGACCATTCATGATTTTCTTACCCTCAATTTCACAAACGTTGGATATCAAGCGGTTCACAAGCTGCACATTGTTCATCTCAAGGGAGAAGAAAGCAATAGGCTTACCATAATCCACCGCAATGTTTTTAGCAATGGAGAGTGCAAACGAGGTCTTACCCATGGCAGGGCGTCCGGCAATAATCACCAAGTCACTATTCTGCCAACCGGAGGTTATGTCATCTAATTTCGTGAATCCCGAAGGCACACCCGTTAGACCGTCCGAGGTTGCCGAAGCCTTCTGAAGGATATCGACTGCCTGACGTATCACCGGATCGATTTGGGTGTAGTCCTGCCGCATGTTCTTCTGAGAAAGTTCGAAGAGACTCCCTTCTGCCTCCTGCATCAGTTCATCGACATCGACCGTAGCATCGAAAGCCTTGGTTTCGATAACGCTGGCAAAGGAAATGAGCTGTCGAGCAAGAAACTTCTGTTGTAAAATCTTGGCATGATATTCTATGTGAGCCGATGAGGCCACCTGCGAGGCGAGGTCCACCACATATGCGGCTCCGCCCACATCGTCAAGCGTTCCCTCCTTTTGCAGCTCGTTGGTCACCGTCATGATGTCCACCGGCCTCTCATTCATGTTTAGCGATCGAACGGCTGTAAATATCTTCTGGTGACTAGGCTCATAAAACGTTTCAGGACGAAGGGTCTCGGCAATCACCGAAAAAGCATCCTTGTCGATCATCAAAGCACCAAGCACCACCTTCTCCACATCCACGGCCTGTGGCTGCAAATGGGCATACGTGGGATCTATAGGGGCAGAAGTCTTGCGACGGGTTCTGTCCGGTTTATTCTTTTTATTGGGTTCTGGCATGATTATTTATTGTTGTATTGGCAAATTTACAAAAAATACTTCATTATTGGCTTGCTTGGGCAAAAAAAAACAAATAAAGGCATCTATCTCTCCAAAAAATCGTTATTTTTGCAATAACCAATATATGAGCCCATGTTAACATTCCCTTGTGCTAAAATTAATCTCGGACTAAACATCACATCCAAGAGAAAAGATGGATATCATAATCTCGAAACAGTGTTCTATCCTATCCCATTGACCGATGCGCTTGAGATAAAACGCATGGGCGAAGATTTCCCATCCGAATATCCTTGCGACCTGAAAGTGACGGGCAACAGCATTGATTGTAACGAGCAAGACAACCTTGTGTTCAAGGCTTATCAGCTATTGGCAGCCGACTTTACACTACCCCGCATCCATGCACACTTGGTCAAGCGCATCCCCTCTCAAGCCGGATTGGGAGGCGGATCATCAGATGCCGCTTTCATGATCAGGCTACTCGATGAACGTTTCCGCCTCAACATCGGGATTGCAGAAATGGAACGATATGCTGCGCGACTTGGATCTGACTGTGCTTTTTTCATCACCGCAGAGCCTTCTTTTGCTACCGGCCGTGGCGAAATTCTTGAACCGGCCGATGGTCCCAAGGGAAACCTACATGGATATTATATAGGTATAGTCAAGCCGAACATAGCCATATCCACGCGTGAAGCCTTCGCACACATCACTTGTCGTCAACCAGAAAAGAGTTGCCGAGACATTGTGCGACAACCCATCAGCACATGGAAAAACGAATTAACAAACGACTTTGAAGGCTCTGTTTTCAAATCTCACCCACAACTATCGGACATTAAGAAGCGCTTATACGACCTCGGAGCCGTTTATGCGCAAATGAGTGGCAGTGGCAGTGCATTGTTCGGCATTTTCCGAACTGAACCACAGCAACTGGATCGCGTGTTTGACGATTGCTTTACTTTCAGTTCTAAATTATAGGACTTCTTGAAAACAAATATAAAACAACAGAGAGACAGCAGGCGCCTCTCTGTTATTTTATATCCTCTATTTTAGTCACACTGGAATATATCACGTGTGTACACCTTCTCAGCAACATCGTCCAAGACCTTATCATAACGGTTGGCAATAATTGTTTGGCTCTGTTGCTTGAACGCAGCAAGATCATTGACCACTTTACTTCCAAAGAAAGTAGTGCCATCCTCAAGCGTCGGCTCGTAGATAATCACCACTGCCCCCTTGGCCTTAATACGCTTCATCACCCCCTGAATGCTGCTCTGTCTAAAGTTATCGCTGTTGCTTTTCATCGTCAACCGATACACACCGACAACACACTGGCGTTCCTCCGAAGCATCATAGTCACCACGGTTGTTGTAATCGTAATAACCAGCCTTGTTCAGCACCTGGTCGGCAATGAAACTCTTACGGGTTCTGTTACTTTCCACAATGGCATGTATCAGGTTTTCGGGCACATCTTCATAGTTAGCCAGCAGTTGCTTAGTGTCCTTAGGCAAACAGTAACCGCCATATCCAAATGAGGGATTATTATAAAAATTGCCAATACGCGGATCCAGGCTTACCCCCTGGATAATACTTTGAGTGTTAAGCCCCTTCACCTCAGCGTATGTATCAAGCTCATTAAAATAGCTCACGCGGAGAGCAAGATACGTATTGGCAAAGAGTTTCACAGCCTCCGCTTCCGTAAGTCCCATAAACAGGGTATCAACATCCTGCTTGATTGCTCCTTGCTTCAACAGGTCAGCAAATACATGCGCAGCCTTATCCAACCGGGCATCGCCCTCAGGACGTCCCACAATAATTCTGCTGGGATAGAGGTTGTCATACAGCGCCTTGCTCTCGCGCAGGAACTCCGGTGCGAAGATAATATTATCTGATCCAAATTTCTCTCTCGCACTCTCGGTATATCCCACGGGAATGGTCGATTTGATAACCATAATGGCATTGGGATTCACCTTCATCACAAGCTCTATCACTTCCTCGACATGCGTGGTATCGAAGTAGTTTTTTACAGGGTCATAATTAGTCGGCGTGGCTATCACCACAAAGTCGGCATGCTTGTATGCCGCAGCACCATCAAGTGTGGCAGTTAGATCCAGCTTCTTCTCAGCAAGATACTTTTCTATATAGTCGTCCTGAATAGGCGACTGTCCACGTCTCAGCATCTCCACCTTCTCGGGCACCACATCCACTGCCGTTACATGCTGATGCTGGCTCAACAAGGTTGCTATACTCAGTCCTACATAACCCGTTCCGGCTACAACAATATTATATTTCTTCATTCATCTGATATTGATATGATTGATAATTATTGTTTCAGAGAGTCTTGATACCATTCGTACAACTTCCGAACCCCTTCATCTATCTCTACCCGATGCGTCCAACCCAAACTATGGAGTTTGGAAACATCAATTAGCTTGCGAGGCGTTCCATTGGGTTTTGAGGAGTCCCAGACCACATCTCCGCCAAATCCAACAGTCTGTACCACAAGGCCTGCCAGCTCCCTGATAGTCAGTTCCTTGCCCGTTCCCACATTGATATGACAGTTGCGTATTTCCCCAAGCGACGGTATGGCCCCGCCACGGCCTTCCGAATTATTACGATCCACCACCCCATCGGTTTTCACACCGTAGAACACAGACGAATATTTCTCAATACCAATGATATCCTTGAAATCGACATGGAGCAAAATATGAACCGAGGCATCGGCCATATCCTCGCTCCAGAGAAATTCGCGAAGCGGACTGCCGTCGCCCCAAAGCGTCACCTTATTATTTTCGATACCATAGAAAGCCAAGGCCTTCAGTATTCTCTCCTCATCACAACTCCCATCAACATTATCTCCGCCTATCTGCTTAGCCAATGTCGAAGGAGGGTTAATCGGTCGCTTGCTCATATCCACTCGGATCGCATCCCAGTCGTCATCATGAATCAGCTTGGACAAATACACCTTGCGCATCATAGCCGGCAGTACATGAGAGTTTTCCAAATGGAAGTTGTCGTTCGGTCCATAGAGGTTAGTCGGCATCACCGCAATATAATTGGTGCCGTATTGCAGGTTGTAGCTCTCACACATTTTCAGCCCGGCAATCTTGGCAATGGCATACTCCTCGTTGGTATATTCCAATGGAGATGTCAGCAGCGAGTCCTCCTTCATGGGCTGCGGAGCATTTTTGGGATAGATACAGGTAGAACCAAGGAACAACAGCTTCTTCACGTCGTGGAGGCAAGCCTGCTCTATCACGTTGCACTGCATCTTCATGTTTTGCATGATGAAGTCAGCACGATAGAGTGAGTTGGCCATAATTCCCCCTACAAACGCGGCTGCCAACACCACTGCATCGGGCTGCTCTTCGTCGAAAAACTGCTTCACGGCAGCCTGATTGGTCAAGTCCAGTTCACTGTGGGTTTTCCCAACAAGATTATGATATCCCCTTGCCTTGAGATTATTCCAGATAGCCGACCCCACAAGTCCGCGATGTCCGGCCACATATATTTTTGAATTCTTTTCCATTATTTGACTATTCCCTTCTCCAAATATTCCTGCAAGTTCACACGAACCTTGGATGCTGCATCATCGCCTGCCACCTTCTTCATGTCGTTGTCTACCATTAGCTTGACCAGCTCCTCGAAACTTGTACGATTAGGGTTCCAGCCCAGTTTAGCCTTTGCCTTGGTAGGGTCTCCCCAGAGATTCACCACATCCGTAGGGCGGTAGAAGTCGGGACTCACCTCTACCAACACTTTGCCCGTAGCCTTGTCGATGCCCTTTTCGTCTATGCCCTCTCCCTGGAACTCCAACTCGATACCCACATGCTTAAAGGCGAGATAGCAAAAATCGCGGACGCTGTGTTGTTTGCCGGTAGCTATCACAAAGTCTTCCGGCTCATCCTGTTGCAACATCAGCCACATACACTCCACGTAATCCTTGGCATAGCCCCAGTCGCGAAGCGACGACAAGTTGCCCAAATAGAGCTTGTCCTGCCTGTTCTGGGCAATACGTGCAGCTGCAAGCGTTATCTTACGGGTAACAAACGTTTCGCCGCGCCGCTCGCTCTCATGATTAAACAAAATGCCATTGCAGGCATACATGTTATAGGCCTCCCGGTATTCCTTCACTATCCAGTAACCATACAGTTTTGCCACAGCGTAGGGGCTATAAGGATGAAAAGGCGTATTCTCGTTTTGCGGAACCTCTTCTACCTTGCCATACAATTCGGAAGTGGAAGCCTGATAAACGCGACAACTCTCAGTAAGACCACACACACGCACAGCCTCCAGCACACGCAGCACACCAACCGCGTCTACATCAGCTGTAAATTCCGGCGAGTCGAAGCTCACCTGCACATGGCTCTGGGCGGCAAGATTATAAATCTCTGTGGGAACCACCTTGCGCACCAATGCCACAATACTCATCGAGTCGCTGAGGTCGGCATAATGTAAATGAAAGTGGGATTTGCCCTCAAGATGCGCAATACGCTCACGATAGTCCACCGATGAACGACGGATTACACCATGAACATCATATCCTTTTTCCAGCAGCAGCTCTGCCAAATAACTACCGTCCTGCCCCGTAATACCGGTTATCAGGGCCACATTTTTTTTTCCCATTTTTATTTTATTTATGCTGGTTTTTTATTTATTATAACGACAACTCCACACATTATATTATATATAAACGTCCAAAGCCACGCACATACAGCTCCATTATTAGCTGCTCGGCTTCGTTATATTACTGCAAAGCTACCGAAAATTATATAGATTCTTCGACAAAACCCTCTCTTTTTGTTATATTTGCAGCAAACAAAGCGTATTACGGTCTGTCGGTAACGATTAGGTGAATACGCATCTACTATTTTCAATCAACAAATCAAACAAACTATCAATGAAGAGAACTATTCAGTTGTTTCTTATGCTATGTATTGCTGTCATTGCTTCGGCAGCAGAGTATAATGTCCGCAACTTCGGAGCCAAGGGCGATGGTGTAACACTCGACTCCAAGGCCATCAACGATGCTATCAGCTCGGCCGTGGCCAACGGCGGAGGGAAAGTAGTGCTGCCTGCCGGAACTTATCTGTCGGGTTCCATTCGTATGAAAAGCAATATTGAGCTGCATCTTGAGGCTGGTGCCGTTTTGTTGGCCACCGGCGATCAGAGTGCCTACGACCCAAGCGAGGAGTTCAACTTTCCAGAATACCAGGACGGTGGACATACTTATTTCCACAACAGCCTGATATGGGCCGACGAGCAGGAGAATATATCGATTACCGGCCCTGGTATGATTGACGGAAAAGGACTCACCAAGAGAGACACCGAACGAGCCGGAAACGTTCAGGGTGGAAGTATAGGAACGGGCGACAAGGCCATTGCCTTCAAGCTATGCAAGAATGTGCTCATAAAAGACATCACAATATACCGGGGCGGACATTTCGCCATCATCGTGAGCGGATGCGACCGGGGAACTATAGACAACGTTACCGTAGACACCAACCGCGACGGGATAGACATCGACTGTTGTAAATATTTCGCAGTGACCAACTGCAAGGTGAACACACCCAGCGACGATGCCATTGTGCTGAAAGCGAGCT
>CAYVGR010000126.1:0-7340 GCA_964450065.1 uncultured Prevotella sp.
GCATCCTGTATGGCATTCTTTGTTATCTCATGAAAAACGATGCGCGAGGTTTTCTCCTCATCCAGACCGAGCACTTCGCAAAGGTGCCAGCTAATAGCTTCTCCTTCGCGGTCTTCATCAGATGCCAGCCAAACCTTGCCGGCTGTCTTTGCATTCTTCTTAAGTTCTGCTACAATCTTTTTTTTCTCTTCGGGAATCTCGTAGTCGGGTTCCAAAGTGTCTTCGTCGATGCTGAGTTCTTTTCGCTTTAAGTCGCGGATGTGTCCGTACGACGACATCACCTTAAAATCCTTACCGAGAAATTTTTCTATGGTTTTAGCCTTTGCCGGGCTCTCTACAATAACTAAATTATCTTGCATACTTGCATAAGTGTTACTTAACGGTGGGCAAAATTAACCAAACTTTTGCACCTACCTTATTATATGGTTTTAAATTTGGAATTTTTAACAGAGCCGCACAATAGAGCCGGCCCTATGAGCTGGTATAAATAACAATATTTTTCTTGACAAAAGCCCTCTGAAATTTGGCGAATTTGAAAATAAATTTACCTCCGCACGAAATTTGCGAAACACACGGAAGTTCGCAAATGTTTGATAATCAGTAGTTTTGACAAAATGCCATTTTGCTTTCTATTTTATTACCTGCCGTTTGATATCGAATGGCAGGACGATGAAGCCCTAATCGCAACATGATCAGGTTTCATTCGCACGACTTTTAAGTCTTAAACGCACTGCGACAAAGGCTTGAACACAAACTCGCGGATATTTTTTTGTCATTTCGGAAAATAATATTGCTCAAAACATGGCGCTTTTTTCTCTATTTACTCCGAAAAAAAACACCGAAAAATGGTAAAATTTATAGAGGGAAGAGGGAAGAGGGAAGAATGAAGAGGGAAGAGGGAAGAGGGAAGAATGGAGAGTGAAGAGTTGTAGCCAGTAATCATACGACCGGACGGTCCAGAAAGTTTAACAAAGGTTAAATTATGGAGCTTTTGTAACTTTGCCTTAACCCAATCGTCATTACAATAGACGGACGAAATATGATATATGGATTATAAATACATCACACAGCTTTTGGAGCACTATTGGCGCTGCGAGACATCGCTCGAAGAAGAGAATATCTTGCGGACGTTTTTCTGCCAGGATAACATCCCGGCCGACTTGGTGCGCTATAAGGCTTTCTTCGGCTATGGGGAAGCGCAGAAGCAAAGTGATGTGTTAGGAGAAGAGTTCGATGAGAAGATTATGGCTCAAATTCAGGCATCCAAGCCTGTCAAGGCTCGTGTCATCACCATGGCACAACGCTTTAAGCCTCTCTTCAAGGCCGCAGCTATCGTAGCTATCATCCTGACATTGGGCAATGCCATGCAGTTGCCGTTTAACAATCGTCATGCCAACCCTATCAGTAGCTACGATGGGTACAGCATGCCTGAAGTTGACAAGGGAACTTCGGTTGCCATGGGTGACAGTGCCATAGCAGACACCATGAAACAAAGCATGGTAGAGCCAAGTGCAACGATCGAACCGTCCATTATTAAATAGATTATTTTCTATGCTTTCTCTATAAAATAATGTTTAGTAAAACAACACGAAGCTGTGAAGCTTTAATTCTCTCAAACTTTTCATGACATACTAACGTAGAGAAGAGGCCACCACTCAGATATGAGACGTGGCCTCTTATTTTATGCGGTAGAGAATGGGCTATTTCCGCTTCATCCTGAGATAGAGCTGGAATATGCTTGGAATGAACACACACAAGGAGAAGACCAGCCCGAGCCACATGGTGCGACTATTGCCATGAAACAAGTCGATGAGCTTGCCGTCGCTTATCCAGGGCATCAGGTTGAACATGACATACGCCACCGTGTTGTTTATCCAATGGAATACTATACCAGGGACAACAGAGCCAGTGCGGTAATACATCCAACCCAGGATTAGCCCTATCAGCATAGCGTGTACAAATTGGGGGCGGTTTCCGTGTACGGCTCCAAAAAGCAATGCTGAAATTAAAATCGCAACCCAGTGCATGTTTTTGCTGAAAAGGTTCAGAAGTGTGCGCAATATAGCACCACGAAACACAAGTTCCTCGGCTATTGGAACCAATATCCCTATGGCTAAATACCCGACAGGCTCACTCATTATAGCCTCAAACAACCGCTCGGTACCAGCAGGCAGGGTGAGATTCATCTGTTCTTGCAGCCACTGGGCAGGCAACAGGGACCCCAAAGCCATGAAAACGACCCATGTAAGTGTCTTCCATGGACGGGAAGCCAGCCACTCACGCGACACAGGTGACCATTTGGTATATATAAAAACTGTCATTGTAAGTACACTGCCCAGGACTGAAATGGCAACCAGAAGTTTGCCGGACATTTTGAAACTGCCATGTATTAACTTTGCAGAAATTTCTGCCCAAGGCTCTCCACTACTCCAGGCATAAACAGCACTGACACCTTGCGAAGCAATGTATTGAATAAGAAAAAAAACAATTATAAACAATACAACATCAAGCAGTCCTCTAACTATCTTATTCATTTGCTCTCTTCTGTTAAAAAATTACCACCGTTAGTATTAAATATACGCTCTATCACCCTTTCGTCTTCCTTGAGCTGATTCACAAGCTGCGTTATATTGTCAAACTTGCGTTCTTCCCGAATGTACTTGACAAAGGATAGCCGCAACTGTTGCCCATATAAATCATCGTGAAAATTGACAATAAAGGTTTCCAACGTTCGCTCGGTACCACCAAAGGTCGGACGAACCCCAATACACGTCATGGCAGGTAAGGTTTTCCGGCAATCTCCTATCCCGACCCTAACCGCATATACACCATTGGCAGGTACAAGCTGGCCGGAACCCGACATGTCGAGATTGGCGGTAGGGTATCCCATTCTACGCCCTTCCTTGAATCCATCGACAACACGGCCTTCTATCGTATAAGGATAACCCAGACAACGATTGGCCAGCTCTACTTCACCCTCCTTCAGAAATGCACGGACAACAGAAGAACTTAGCTCGATACCGTTCATTTCGAAAGCTGAATGATGTGTCACTGCTATACCTAATTCCCTGCCATAACGAACATAATCGTCGAAAACCTCCGCGCGGTTATGCCCAAATCGGTTATCATAGCCCATGATGAGTCTCTTCACTTGGAGTCGGTTGCGCAGCATTTGGTTCATGAACTGCTTAGCCGAGAGCTGTGCCATGGCCTCATCAAAATGCAACACCACCACTTGATCCACACCTGTGTTTTCCAATAATTGTAGCTTAGAAGGTAATGTGGTTAACAGCTCTGGCTGATAATCTTGGTGCAACACCTCGCGGGGATGACGGTCGAAGGTGATGACCATGGATAACACACCCATTGAACGAGCTTCCTTGATAACTTGCCCGATGAGGAAACGATGCCCCAAATGCACACCGTCAAAAAAGCCTATCGTCGCCACACATGGACTGATGTTGCCGATATCGTCGTGGTTTAAATATATTACACCCATTCCTACGCCCTGAATCTTAATCGCTTGAAAGCCCTGTACAGCTCTCCACCTCCAAACACAAATATGCCCGTTATACCAATAACAGTGCCCCACTCTGACAAGCTAAGTGGCTGAGTGCGAAACATTTTTCCCCCGAATGTCACAATAATCCACTGCCCCAAGAGTATGAACAGCAGCACTATCAGCAACCCTCTGTCGCGCCACAAATAACGAAAAGAAGAATGCCTTGAGCCGAGGCATTTGGCATTAAACAAATTCCAAAATTGCAACATGACAAAGGTGGTGAAGAATATGGTCAGCTCGTGTACATCTATCATATTGCCCTCTCCATGACGTTCGCACCAAAAGAAAAATACAAACATCACCGCAAAGAAGATTAGGGCACAACTGATAATTCCCCAACCCATGGATCTGGATATGATAAACTCGAACCTATTGCGGGGCTTGTCTCTCATCACCTCTCGCGAAGGTGGCAAAGAGGCCATAGCCATTGCAGCAAAGGTATCCATGATGAGATTTACCCAAAGTATCTGAGTAACCGTAAGTGGCATTTCGGTTCCGATGAAGGCTCCGCCAAGCACCAACAGCAAGGCTGACAAATTCACCACCAACTGAAAGAACAGAAACCGCTGGATATTCTTATACAACGATCGTCCCCACATCACGGCCGAGGTAATGGAGTGGAAACTATCGTCCAGCAATGTGATGTCGGAGGCTTCTTTGGCTACAGAGGTTCCCGACCCGAGTGACAAACCAACATGTGCATAGTTCAGAGCCGGAGCATCATTGGTGCCATCTCCGGTCACGGCCACTACCTCACCGCGCTTCTGTAACAGTTCCACAAGACGCTGTTTGTCGGAAGGACGTGCGCGAGACATCACCCTGATATGCTTCACACGTTCGTATGCTTCATCATCACTCAATGCAGCAAACTCCACACCCGTAATGTGCCGATAGTCTTCTGCCTTCCCTCCTTCTTCTTCACTGTTCCCTCCTTCGCCCCATATTCCTATTTGGCGACCTATTTCTATAGCTGTAGCCGAATTGTCTCCGGTAACAACTTTGACCTCGATACCTGCTTGGCGACATGCCATAATTGCTGCAGGCACATCCTCACGCACCGGATCCTCGATGGCAATAGCACCTTGAAAAGTTAAACCAGACGTTACGAATCCGTTTTTTTCTCCCATGGCAAATGCCAGCACGCGCATACCTTTTTTCTGAAAGCAGTCGACCTTTTCTTCAATTTTCTGTCGTTCGGTCTTTGGCATATCACACATGCCCAACACTATTTCGGGCGCGCCCTTGACGTAGAGAATCTTATTATAGACCACGGTCATCATATATTTATTTTCGGTCGAAAAGGGCAACTGGTCGGTAACATCAACACTGTTTCGGAGTTGCATATAATCCTCTCCTTGATCTTTCAACCATTTCAGCAAAGCGACTTCCGTGGGGTTGCCAACTCCCTTGGCATCATCTAAATGCGCAGTGGTATTGGCGGCAATGGCTTGGTAAAACCGCTGGATGCTCAGGTCATCCGCCAGCATAGATTCTTTCACCGTCATCTGATTCTGTGTCAGCGTGCCGGTCTTGTCTGTACAGATGACCGTCACAGCTCCCATCGTCTCTGACGCATGAAGTTTTCTCACCAAATTATTCGACTTCAGCATGCGCCGCATGTTCAAGGCCAAAGACAATGTCACGGCCATGGGTAGTCCCTCGGGCACGGCCATTACAATAAGTGTCACGGCCATCATAAAATAACCCAGCACCTCATGTGCCATGGCAACATAGTTGTCACTCTGCCATAGGTTATTGGTTAATATGTCATGTGTGAGAAATATCACAAAAGCGGCCAACGCAACACCCGTCCCCACCTTGGAAATCAACTTGGCCAGTTTGTCCAGCTGCATGTTCAACGGAGTCTTAATGCCCGTTGTCTCTGTAGAACTGGTGGCTACTTTGCCAAATTCCGATGCGTCTCCCACGTGTGTAACAACAGCCTCTCCATGGCCATTCATCACCATGGACGACCGAAGGACAACATGAGCAGGATATGCTTCCGTGACATGTGTTTGATCATGATTTTTCAACCCGGACTCCTGATTATGCGGCGATAATGTTGTGTCTGTGTTTCTGCCTTCAGAAGAAACTGCAGCTTTCGAAGTCAGCTGTTCCCCTGTCAAACTTGACTCATCTACCTGCAAGTTCACAGCTTCTATCAGCTCTCCGTCTGCCGGAATCTCATCGCCAACCTCTATCAGAATGATATCGCCAACCACTACTTCTCGTCGTGACACCTCTATCACCTTTCCATTTCGGCGCACCTTGACCGGCTGGTCTTCGTTAACGGCGGTAAGAATCTTGAATTTCTTGGCAGCATCCATTTCAAAATAAAAACCAACGGTGGTTGCTATAAACACAGCCAAAACAATACCGATCGTCTCAACAAAATCGTTCTCGACAAATGCAAGAATCAGTGATACGACTGCTGCTACAAGAAGTATTTGAATAATAGGATCGCAATATTTCTCTATATAAAGTTTCCAAAGGGAAACGCGCTTGGGCGGAGTTAAAACATTATCGCCATATTTCAGACGGCTTTCTACGACCTGGGCATCTGTCAACCCCTGCGGGTTTACACTTTGCGATGTCAGTTTATTCATAAATGTTTGTTGTTTCCGGCAAAGTTAGCGAAAAACCATATAAAGACCAATATATTATATCTTATTTAGCTACTTTTTGCATAAAACATTTGGCTTTTCATATAAAACGCTGTACCTTTGCACCACTTAACCAGCGAGCTTTGTACAGCTAAAGTTGGTTAATGGTAATTCGGACTTGTAGCTCAGTTGGTTAGAGCAACAGACTCATAATCTGGAGGTCCCTGGTTCAAGCCCAGGCTGGTCCACAAAGAGGTTTCAAGAGGACGTCAGACAACACGTCATTTTAGCCTTCAAAACAAGGATAATCGCTGTAAAACCAAGGTTTTACAGCGATTTTTTGTTTTTTATCCATATCCGTTTGACTGGCTCAGTAGACTTTCAATGGGTCAGTCGTAAAATTTGCCTATATTTGCACTATAGGAAACATCAAAAAGAGATGTACAATATACGCCAACGGGTTGTGATTAGCTAAAATTTGCCTATATTTGCACTATAGGAAACATCCTTATGTTTAAATTGTTCAGCACTATCCCGTTGTGATTAGCTAAAATTTGCCTATATTTGCACTATAGGAAACATCCTAACATGAGCCTGCCCCCCTTTCATTACGGTTGTGATTAGCTAAAATTTGCCTATATTTGCACTATAGGAAACATCTATTTGATAAATGCAACGTTGCCCGTTGTTGTTGTGATTAGCTAAAATTTGCCTATATTTGCACTATAGGAAACATCTGTAAAGAATGCTTCAAAGAAGATGATTCGGTTGTGATTAGCTAAAATTTGCCTATATTTGCACTATAGGAAACATCGATACTGTTTGACTTTCAAAAGTATTGTGTGTTGTGATTAGCTAAAATTTGCCTATATTTGCACTATAGGAAACATCAACTACGTAACGGGCGGACTGCCATGGGACGTTGTGATTAGCTAAAATTTGCCTATATTTGCACTATAGGAAACATCAATACCTTTCAGCTTCTTGTCTCAATATGTGTTGTGATTAGCTAAAATTTGCCTATATTTGCACTATAGGAAACATCACACAAAGCCCGAAGCAATTCCGAAACCTGTTGTGATTAGCTAAAATTTGCCTATATTTGCACTATAGGAAACATCTAACTGATCACGAGCCATGGGGACCGCCTTAGAAAGCCCTGCAACCTGCCCCCT
>CAYVGR010000127.1:0-7300 GCA_964450065.1 uncultured Prevotella sp.
GGTTGCGCATGTGCGACTCCTCTATTTGATGTCCGGGCTTGATACGCACCAACTGTGTCATCAATCCGTTCATCATGTAGTGGTAGTACTGGCTTTTATAAGCATCGACATCGGGCACAAGTCCCAATTCTATCAATTTGCTGTCGGCGAGATAATACAACCCGAATAGGTCTGCACGGGTCTCCTCGTTGGTGCTGGCGTATGATTTCAGCGCGTCGGGAGCCACTCCGGGCAACAGCTGACCGCTGCCATGTCCCAGGCACTCATGCAAATCGGTATGGAGGTCGTCGCACAGGTCACCGTATTTATCTATCAGCGCACGCGTCTCCGCATCGATCACAAACTCCTCGTCGAATCCGCTGCCATGCGCAGCCTTCTTGTAAGCCTCCGTGAGATTGCCGATAGTAATGCTCTTAGAACCGTATTGGGCACGAATCCAGTCGGCATTGGGCAGGTTTACGCCTATGGCCGATGCCGGATACATGTCACCCCCAAGCATGGCCGCACATATCACATTGGCCGTGACACCTGTAACCTGTGGCTTACGAAATCGGGAGTCGACGGGCGAATGATCCTCGAACCACTGTGCATTTTGTGAGATGAGCTGTGTACGGCGAGTAGCCTCAATGTCCTTGTATTCCACCAAGCCCTCCCATGAGCCTTTCAGACCGAGCGGGTCGCCATAAACCTCGATAAAACCGTTGATAAAGTCTACCTGCCCCTCCTGTTCTTTCAGCCATTCAATAGAAAACTGGTCGAAGAGCCTCAGATCGCCCGTCTGATAATAATCGACAAGCAATCCCAAAACCTTCTCCTGCTGCCGGTTCTCGCATGCCCCTTTGGCCATTTCCAACCAAGATATCACCTGTGATATGGCACGGCCATAAAGTCCTGTGGCAGAATAAACCTTCTCAACGAGAAGACTGTCTTTCTTGACAAGTTTGGAGTTGAGTCCCCATGACGGTTGACGATCTCCGAGCGCGGGGTCTTTCTTCTGTGCATAGAAACTTTCGGCTTCTTGTTGGTTCATCCCCTCATAGAAGTTACAGGCCGAAGTCAGCACAAGGTCTGCCCCATCGTCCTGATTAACACGCTTGGGTAATACTGTCGGGTCGAATATCACGGGACAAATTTCGTTGAGGAAATCGTCGGCCGACGCATACCCCGAGGGCAAATGCCAAGCATTAAGGGCATATACCGCCTCGCGAAACCATGCCTCGCTGAACCCAGGCTCAAACTTCTCGCAGCCATAATGGTGGTGTATGCCGTTGGAAAACCACAAGTGCTTGAGATACACGGCCATAGCCTTGTAGTCATCAGACTCCCTATTGCCTTTATATTCCGTATAAATAGCTTCCAACACCTTGCGTATAACAAGATTGTATTTACCAAACTGATCCATCGTGATGTCTCTGCCTGCCAAGGCTGCCTGCGATAAATAGTAAACGTATTTCTTTTGTCGCAGCGTCAGTTTGTCAAAACCATCCAGTCGGTAACGCAACATCTGGAGGTCGGCAAAACGTTCGTCAGTATATTTAAATTTCGATTTTTCCATAGTTATCCCTATCAATATTAAGAGCAGCGATTGCAAAGTTACCAACTTTATTCCTGATTAGATACATTATTATCCTAAATGTTTTCAGCCACCATATCACGTATCAAGGCATAAGAGCTTAGAATGTCTCAAGGGTTGTTGGCTGTTCCAAAAACTGAAAAACATTATCTCATAGTGGCATAAATGCATGTTCATGTACCTCGAATGTATCTTTCAACATCCCATTACACTTCTTTTTGTTAAAATTGTTTATCGTTTTTCGGGTAGTTGTTTTAGGAGCATCCAGAGAAAAAAGCGCCATGTTTAAACCATGAAAATCGGCCGAAACAACATCAAAATATTGATAGACTTGCGTTTGCTATCTTATCGCCGTGCGTTTTAGGCTTCATCATTGTGCGAAGAAAGCTTTGACACTGTGCCATTAGAGCTTAATCGCCCTGCCATTCGATATCCATCGTAAGTGATAAAACAGAAGTAGAAAGAGTGATTCTGCAAAGCGACTGATAATCAAGCAACTACAAACTCCCACATATTTCGCGTATTTCGGACGGAAATTATATTGTTTTTGAATACGCGAAGCATAAAGAGGTGTTTGTAAATAAAATGTAATCTGAGATTGAAATACTGCACATAATTTTTGGATTTGTGCATTTAACGTTGTATCTTTGCACAAAATTTAGTATAGTGTGCAATGAGAAAAGTGCCATGTTTCAATGCTCTGATTGAAAATGTCGTTATCACTAACCGGGACACCGAAGTCCTAACAGACTATTGGGGAACAATCTTCCAAGATCATAACGTAGCATATAATAAGAAAAATATGCGCATTATGTTTGAGCATTCCGGCAACAGGCTGGGTGGTAAGATTGCCTTTTGTGATCACAACAGTGCAATGCGACCATGTGGCTTATGGGCTACTGCTGCAACCCTCAGCTTGGCACTCGTACCCAAATATGATGAAGCGTTCCCCCTTCCTGACTTTATGGTTCACAATCGTAACTTTATCAACTCTCCCTAGCAAACGTTCAAGAGGTGTTTATACCAGAATAATGTATAATTTCAAACTAACTTTCTAATAAAATACACCCCTGCTATAATAGAAGCAGACAAATTTATGGAAAAATTTACAGGCTTTAATCAGCGTATCCAGCAGAGCATCATCGATAATTGGCACCGTGATGCGCTCACTGATTTTCAAGGAGCCACGTTACAATATCATGACGTAGCAAGAAAAATAGAGAAACTACACATCATGTTCGAGCATTCGGGTGTGGTGAAAGGAGACAAGATAGCTTTGGCTGGTCGCAACAGTGCAGCATGGGCAGCATCGTTTCTGGCCGTGCTTACATATGGTGCCGTAGCTGTTCCCATACTTCATGAGTTCACTGCAGAGCAGATACATAATATTGTCAACCACTCTGATGCCAAACTGCTTTTTGTTGGCGATGTGGTGGCAACGGAGATTGATGCCATGCAGATGCCCAAATTGGAGGGGATTATCTATATTCCTGATTTTTCGCTGGTATTATCCCGTACCGACAAGCTAACGTATGCCCGAGAGCATCTTAACGAATTATTTGGAAAGAAATACCCAAAATACTTCCGGAAGGAACACGTGCAATATTACATAGATACCAATCCTGATGAGCTGGCACTCATTAATTATACGAGTGGCACGACTGGCTTTTCGAAAGGAGTAATGCTGCCTTACCGCGCATTATGGAGCAACAACGACTTTGCCGAATACGTATTGGGTAAGAATATTCAAGTTGGAGACAATGTGATCAGCATACTCCCGATGGCTCACATGTATGGGTTGGCATTCGAGTTTCTCTTTGAGTTCATCAACGGTTGTCATATATACTACCTCAACCGTGTGCCTTCTCCAATGATTATTGCCCAGGCTTTTGCAGAAGTAAAGCCAAAGATTATCATTTCGGTTCCATTGATTATCGAAAAGATTATCCGCAAAAAGGTATTCCCAAAGATACAAGATGCCAAGATGCGCTTGCTGTTGAAGTTGCCCGGAATCAACCGCAAGATTTTTGAAAAAGTATGCGAACAGGTTACCAATGCTTTTGGTGGCAATTTTTATCAAGTGATTGTTGGTGGAGCAGCATTCAACCAAGAGATAGAAACTTTCCTCCATCAGATAGGCTTCCGCTATACTGTGGGTTATGGTGCAACCGAATGTGCTCCTATCATTTGCTATGCCGACTACAAAGACTTTGTGCCAGGTTCTTGTGGAAAGGCCGTGCGCCACATGCAGGTGAAAATTAACAGCACCAATCCCGAAACAATACCGGGAGAAATCTTGACCAAGGGACCCAATGTAATGTTAGGCTATTACAAAAACGAAGAAGCCACTCAGGCAGCTATTGATGATGACGGATGGTTCCATACCGGTGACCTTGGACTGATGGATGCCGATGGCAATGTCTTTATCAAAGGACGGTCCAAGAACATGCTTCTCAGCTCTAACGGACAGAATATTTACCCCGAGGAAATAGAGGATAAATTGAACTCTATGAACATGGTGAGCGAAAGCGTAGTGATTCAGGAAGGAGACAAACTTGTTGGCTTGGTCTATCCGGACTACGATGCTGCCAAACAGTTGGGTTATAATAATGATGATTTGCTGGAGATTATGGAAGAAAACAAGAAGCTTCTCAACGCTATTCTACCAGCATATTGTCGTATCAGCAGCGTGGAACTGCATGATGAGGAGTTTGCAAAAACTCCCAAGCGTTCTATTAAGAGATATCTTTATATGAGGTAAATATTGCGGTGCAAGTATAAAACGAGAGCTCCCGTTGGTCTATCACTAACCAAGGGGAGCTTTGTGTTTGTAAATGATGAAGTCAGAAAGCCGTAGCACACCAAAGTGTTAAGCTACGGCCAATACTTGATTCAGGATATTTGTCAGTATTATCCTACATCATTATAAGCAGGCATTCCCATTAATTGTATAACTCTACACCCTTCTTTCTTAACGCTGTAAGCAGACAAGGAAGAAGATGTCAATGTGTTGACTATTAATGACAAGCACCTGTTTCTGAATGAACATCACATGGCGAAGATGTTGAAACCACCATCTACAACAGCAACTGTGCCGGTAACAAATTTTGAGGCATCGCTCATCAGGTAGTGAATGGTGCCACAAAGCTCCTCCGGATCGCCCATGCGGCCAAATGGTGTTTGGCGAATCACATCCTGTCCACGCTGCGTATAACTGCCGTCGGGGTTGGTAAGAAGTGCTCGATTTTGTTCCGTGATAAAGAATCCTGGAGCAATGGCATTGACGCGAATGGTTTCGCCAAATTTCTTAGCAGTCTCGTGGGCCATATAAGCTGTAAAGTTTGAAATCCCCGCCTTGGCTGCTGCATATCCGCAGACGCGAGTCATGGGTCTAAATGCGGCCATCGAGCTGAAGTTGATGATAGAGCCTTTGCCTTGCTTAACCATAGGCTCGAGGAACACTTGGGTGGGAATAACGGTGCCGGTGAGGTTCAGGTTAAGAACCGTTTGGAACTGTGCCGGGTCGAGGTCAAAGAAGTTCTGGTCCGGGCCGATAGTGGCACCTTTCATATTTCCACCTGCTGCATTAAGCAGGGTGTCGATACGTCCGAAGTCCTTGAGGATGTCTTCACGGTTCTTTTTCACCAGTTCGATATCCATAACATCGGTCTTATAGAATTTGGCAACACCACCATCTTTCACGATGTCGTCTACAATGGCTTGTCCTACATCCTCCTTACGGCCAAGAATAGCCACCTTGGCACCATTCTGTGTGAGATACTTGGCGATACAACGACCGAGTATGCCGGTTCCGCCTGTAATGACTACAACATAGTCTTTAATGTTGAATAAATTGTTCATGTTTGTTGGTTTTAAGTTGGAAAAGTTCATAAGCAGGGACGTTTTCAAGGTTTCGACCTTACCTTTATAAGGTTTAAGTTATATAACACACATTAGGCTTGCCTCCCTTGCTCCCTTGACTCTTGTAGCTTCTAATTATGTTAGTCAAAAAATCCCGGTTGTTTATATTCTATTCCCAGTTCTCGGTCTATCGTGGCAAGAATGCCCTGCACCTGTCCCAAAGCCAGCATGCGACCAAGAAAACTATAGCCGGCATTGTATCCGCGCTCTTCATCGCCCAACATAGTCATACCATGGTCTACACGCATGGGCAGGCTGGGATTTTCCTTCTCGAAGATACGGGCCAACTCAATGACATCGGCTCGCCCACCAAGATGGCTTGCTTCGGTGAAATCGCCGTTGGGAAAGATGTGACAGCTGCGCAGATGGACAAATGAAGTGCGGCTGGCATATTTCCTGGCCAGGTCGGTCAGATTGTTATGTGCGCCTGCCGAGAGCGATCC
The DNA here is from genome assembly GCA_964450065.1 of uncultured Prevotella sp. GTDB lineage: Bacteria > Bacteroidota > Bacteroidia > Bacteroidales > Bacteroidaceae > Prevotella. The sequence goes on from CAYVGR010000127.1 coordinate 5,938, forward strand.
TGCACAGAAGGTTAGCCCGTTGTGTTTGTCGGGAACAGCATTGAGGAACCATTCTATATCCTCATCGCAAGTCACGATACGGGGCAGACCGAGTACCTGGAATGGTGGGTCGTCAGGGTGCACACACATGTATATATCGCATTCGTTGCAAGTCGGCATGATAGCTTCGAGAAAGTATTTCATGTTCGCCCGTAGTTGGTCTCGGTCGATACCTTGATATAATGCGAGCAGTTCGCGGAACAATTCGACGGGATGTTCGTCACCCTCTTTAAAGTTTCCGGATACAAATCCTTGTGTTTTAATGACGATATTCTCCACCAGTTCGTGCTCCTTTTCAGGAGTCATCTCCTTCTTCAACTCATCAACCTCCTTGAGAATGTTGCGTCCGTTGGGCTTGCCGTCAGGTCCAAGAACCTTGAACTTGGCCCAATCTTCGCGTGCACTTTCGCGTTTGAGGATATAGATATCGAAGTAGGCAAATTTTGAAATACTGAAATAGAGATTGCTTGAACCGTTTGGATTTTCATGCAATAGGTCGGTACGAGCCCAGTCCAACACCGGCATGAAGTTGTAGCAAATCGTGTGTATGCCCTCTGCGGCTAAGTTGCGCATACTCTCTTTATACACTTCTATCTGCTGGTCACGGTCGGGGCCGGCATATTTAATAGTTTCTGTCACAGGCAAAGACTCCACCACGCTCCAGCGCATGCCATAGCTTTCAATGTATGATTTAAGGTCGTGAATCTTGTCACGTGTCCAAACTTGTCCGAGGGGCACATCGTGCAAGGCCGTAACAATGCCTTCCACACCAATTTGTTTCAGCATGGCAAGCGTAATCTTATCGTTCTTGCCAAACCATCTCCATGTTCTTTCCATTCTATATTTGTTTATTTAATGTGTTATTAGTTGTTCTTGTTGAAAGATAGTTTGTTTGGGGGTCGGGCTATGATATCAAATCATTCTTTCCTATGCAAAATTGTCTCCACTACTTCAATGCTGCCATCGTTTGGAGCCGGCAGTATGTCCAAAAGCCTACATAGCAGCGGATATACATTCACATTCTCGAAGTGCGGCAGTGAAACATGATCGAAATCGGGACCTATGGCTCGAAAAATAGCATGCATTTCCGGTAGTGTCGGGTCGTAGCCATGGGTTCCACCTTTGGTGATGGGACCGTCGTAGATTACATATCCTATATCGGGACTCACCACCACATCGCCTACTCGGGCATGGCTTCCATAATGAAGATAGGCAGGGATATCTTGCTTTTTCCATACCCGTGCATGGTTTATATGCCGCAAGGCCATATAAACCGAATCCTGACACCCCTTTTGAGTATAGATGTTGCAGGGCACACTACCAC
>CAYVGR010000128.1:0-7257 GCA_964450065.1 uncultured Prevotella sp.
CTTGCATTACCCTCTTTTTTTCGGCAGTACAAAGAAATCATTTGTTCTACCACCTTCTTTTCTTCCTTGATCCGATTATTCATCTGCTCCATTATTTTTTAGGCTTCCTTTCTCAAGCGCTCCACTGAATCCACCACGGATTGAGCGGACATCATATTTATGGAATAGTTCCTAAAAAAAGTAGGACAACGAAACCTGCCATGCATTGGCTTTGCCTGTCACGATAGTGTCATAAGTATCATCAACGACTTTGCCCACTTTGGCTTCGCCGGTTTTGCCCGTCGCGATGTTGTAATTGGCGGTAACTTGCAGATGCTTGAAAAGCGATACGCCGGCACCTACATTGATGCTGAGGTTCGACTTCTTCAGCTGGAACGTACTCTTGTAATCTTCGTTATTGGTCCAGGAGAACTCGTCGTCGCCCACATTGAAACCAAACTGGGGGCCTGCAAAAACAAACAGACTCGCCATGCTGCCCAGTCCGTATCCCCAACGCACATTGACGGGAATAATCACCGACTGCTGTTTCACCGTAGTCTCACCGCTCTGCATTGTGGTGTTTTTCACTTTAGAAGATTTCTGTTCGTAGAGCGCAGAGGCATCCACACCAAGTCCCAAAAGAGGAGTGGTGTATTTCATTGTCGGCCCCAGAAACCAACCGGTACGGTTGTTACTGTCAAACACGTCTTGCTTGAAACTTATATTTGTCACGTTAAAACCGCCCTTCACACCGAGCTTTAACTTGGCATCAGCCTGCTGGGCGAACATCATGGTCACTGCCAGCAGTATAAGGGATATATGCTTCTTCATAAAAAAATATATTGATTACATGTTATGAAATAAACGCTTTCGCCATGGAGCATGGTAACCTGTTGCAGCAAAACAAACTAATGACGCTCGCGCCGTACTGAAATACGGGCAGAGGACGTGCTGGAGGAGTTTGACGAACGGCGGTGGCTTTTTACCTTTGTGCTGCCTCCCGAGCGTCGGTTCTTCCTGATAGCCTTTCTCTCTTTCTTGTCGAGACCGGCTATGGAGTCGAGCGAATCCTTACGCGCCTGATCGCCCCACATGGCCTTTTCAAAGTTTTTGATTTCCTCTTCGATGCGCATCTGCTCCTTGGAAAGCCTGGCCGTATCGCCACCGGCAACCTGTGCAAGCGTATGGCCGAGCATATTGGTGGTTTTATAAATCTTGCCTTTATAGGCATTCATCGTGAAATAATCGTCGATGCTCATGGTGGCCGCATTATTGAAGTTGCTGGTCATGATGGTCTGTTTGGCCAGGAACGGAGCCAAATCGTCATACCTCACCCAGAACAAGGGATATTTGGTAATACCATCGCCAAAATCGTCTTCACGATACATCACCGGGCAGATGGCCTGCACTTGGGTGTGGAACGTGGATGTGGCCTGGTCGTAATAGGAGCTCTCCTTGATGAAATAACCCTTCACCTCGCCCGATGGAATGTCGCTGTCGGAGATGTGCACGCCACGGTCGGTGCGCTCGTAATAGATTTGATAGTCGTCCAGAAACTTCAGGGGACTGATGCGCAAGGACTCCTCAAAACGCTCGTTACCCGTATTGACATCATAGGAATAGGCCGCAATGCCGCCATGGTTGGGACCGGCCATGATAAGCTTGAACATATAGGTAAAAAGGTTCATCTGCGCACCGAGGGGCTCGACAGGATAGTAAAGCCCGGCGTTGGCTTCATCGTTAAGGTCCAGCTCACGGTATATGTCACGACGCCACACCACGTCCTCATTCATCCTTGTCTCTGTGGGGAAGGAGATTTGAGCGCGCGTCGTCATGTTGTTTCTGTTCGACTGTTGCGCTGCAGCGGCTTGCTGCGCACGCCTTGCCCTGGGCTGAGCCGTAATGCTCATTGTAAGGCAAATGATAAATAGCACTAAAAATATTCTTTTCATGATCTATTTATTGTTCATTCTGTTATATACTGTCTTTGTAAGTGATAAGATAAACAGGGACTTATAGAATAGGATAAGTTTTTACAGGACAGGCTTGAGAATGCCTCCAAGTCCTTACTCCAAAGCCCCTGCTCCGGTTATCTCACCTTGATTTCCATTGCTCCCGGTAAGGTTCTCGCAAGGCCATCAGGCCCTACGGCTTTTACTTCCGTAATATAGAAACGACGTCCTCGCGATAAACGACGGAACTGATCGCGCATTCTGTCGGTGAAACTATCGCCGACAGATGCCATCTGCACGGCATTGCCCATATTGTCATAGAAAACAACAGAGAAGCTGGTCACCTTGAACTGAATGTCGAGAATACCATCATCGATAGCTGCATTGAGACGCGAAGCCTGCATAAGTCCGGCCTTGGCGAGGTTTCCACCCTTGTATCTGTCGGTGCCCAATGAGATGTATGGTGTTGGATCGGGCAGCTTGCGAACCTTGAATGTGAACGGCGGGAACGAACGCACCCTACCACCGTCGCGCGCTGACACCGTAAACGTGACATCGCTGCCCACGGCAGACGGAACGGCAATGTATCGCCCGGCTCCTGTAGCCGAGAGGGTTCCACCTCTCATCGACACGGACACGGCATTTTGAGGAACACCCGGGACGCTCACACTAATCGGATTTCTATAACCGGCATAAAGCACATTCATCAGGTCGGCAGCCAATGTAGCCCCGCCAGGAACGGGAATGACACTGTATTTCTGACTGAAATTGCGGCGGAGAACATCGCCATTGGCATTGCGCATCAGGATATATCCGTTGAACTGATGATCGCCAACACTTCCTGCCGTAAAGCTGTATTGCCCGTTTGTGGAATTCACCCTGCTGCCATTGACGTAGATCTCCGGCTGCTTGGTAGTATCCATGGCTGCCATCACAATGTTGGCCGTGAACCGTTCGCCGGGATAAAGGGTTGTTTTTTCGGGCACGACAAAAGCCGACAACTTATTGACACGAATATCTTTAAGGTCGATGTTGGCAACCAACGTATGCAGCACCTGCCCTTCGGCATGGCGAACATCGTTCTGCAACTTCGACAATAATGTTACGGCTGCAGCCACCGGCATGTTCTCGAACATATATTCCTGCCAGTTCTTGCCCAACGTGTTGGTTTTCTTAGGAACAGCCGTTGAAAGACTGTTATCGATCAGCTTACGCTGTTCAGGATCGGTTACATAAGTGAGGATGCGACTCCGGAAAGAGTTGATGGCATCGTAAAGCTTCTGTCCCTTTCCTGAAATCGGGGCAAGCATCACCGTTCCTGCAGCGTCAATGTTATCGTTATTCTCTGCATCAGCCAGCGTAGCTTCCTGGCCGTTGGCCTCTCTCACGATGGCTAATTTCAGTTCCTGAGCAAAGTTGTAGAGCGAATCGCTCATATTCTTTACCTCAGTGGCCTTGGCAAACCAAGCTTTTACCTTGGCTGGATTGACAGCCATCTGGTGTTTGAACGCCCCATATAGTGATTCGTTCTCTATCGAAGCATTGTTCGTAGTACGATTCAAGCTCTCCTCCACCACGGCAAAGCCGTTGAGCACCTCAGTAGAAATGTTCAACGCAAGCATGGCCAGTAAGACGATATACATCAGGTTGATCATCTTCTGACGGGGAGAGATTGGTCTTTTCTTTATTGCCATTTACTATTTGTTCTTTGGAATAGGGGGATATGGGAACTTAAAAGGAGAAAGAAAAAGGGGTAAGTTCCGATTAGTCGTTGGGCTGCGAAGTCTGTGGGGGGACACTGCCCGGGGCAGCCATTGGCATGTTCACGGTCATGGCCTCGATCATACGGGCATATATCTGATTGAGCCTTTCTATCTGCTTGGCCATCATGCGGCTTTGGTCGTTGATTTGGTCGATTGTACCAATTTGCTGGCTGGCTCCCTTGAGCTGCATCTCATAAACTTTGCTGATGCCCGTAAGTGTTCGGTTGAGATTTTCCATCTCCTCACTGTCTCGTGTCAGTCGTGCACTCTGTTCGTTTACTTTTTCAAGGGTTTCAACGAGTTTTTTGAGTTCATCAACATAGTTGGACTGAGCCTCATTGAGGGCTTCGGCATCCTCGGCAGACATCTGCGGCACGAAGTTGGGCTGGGATATTGCGGTAGCAGCGACGGCGGCAGCAGGTTTGGCAGACTGGCCTGACAAGCCTGACTGAGCAGACTGACCTGACAGTTCTGGATGTTCTGCAACACCCGGAGCCTCTGTCTCACCCGAATACTCATCAGAATAAGTCACAACCCCGGTTGCAAGATACTCATCCGTAACCCGAGTAGGAATTTCCCGCCCATCGGCTGTCTTGTCGAAAGGACGGTCGAAGGCTGAGATAAAGAACACTGCCACCTCAGTTCCCATACCCAGAAACAACATGATATTGGCTCCGGGAAGGTAGGTCAGCTTGAAGAGCGCACCCAAGATAACAACTGAGGCGCCCCAACTATAAGCATAGTTGAGAAAGGTTTGTCCGGAAACAGTATCCATCCATTTTTGCAGACGGTATACAAGATTGTATTTGCTATAATTAGACATGATGCTTATCTTCTTTTTTGTTTACCTGTAATAGTGTTGGCCAAAGAGCGAACGCAGCGGAATCCAATGTATGACCGGGGCTGGTTCTGGTATTCCCACGTGCGCCAAGCTGACCGGATATAGCTTTCCGGGTCTTTCCAAGAGCCACCTCGCACACTTTTCTTCTTCAGCTTATAAGGGTCTTCCTTGGCTGCGTTGTACTTAAGTTGCGGGTTTAAGTCGTTCATGGCATCGACACCGGCCTCGGTATAAATGGTGCTGGTCCATTCTGCCACGTTGCCGGCCATATCGTAAAGACCATTGCTGTTGGACGAATAACTGCCAACCTTGCTGCTTATCAAATTGCCATCCTTGGTGTAATTGCCACGGTCTGGCTTGAAATTGGCATAGAAGCATCCGTCTGCATTGGCCACAGACGCATTTTCCCAAGGAAACTCTGTCTGATCCTTTCCACGAGCGGCATACTCCCACTCTGCCTCCGTAGGCAGGCGGTAGCGCTGTATATAACGAGCCTCGGCTCCCAATCCCTTGAGCAGATAGTCGGTGCGCCAAGCACAGAAAGCATTGGCCTGCTCCCATGTAACTCCGACAACGGGGTAGTCGTTGTAAGCTGCATTGGAGAAATAGTTGCGGAGATAAGTCTCGTTTTCTGAATTACGGAAATCGTTGACCCATACTGTTGTGTCAGGATAGATATTCACGATATAGGTGTTGAGGAAGTCCCAAGGCCCGGACAACTCACGGTTGATGGTCTCGCTGACAATACGCCCCTCATCATCGATATAGGCCGTATCCTTGCTAATCATCACCACTTCGTCGGGATCGACATTGATATCCGTGTTGAGATTGCGGTCCTCGGGATTCATGCGGTTACGACGCAGGGCTGCGGTGACGTAGTCGTAAACTTCATACTTGTAGTTCATCTGCTTATGGTCAAGTAGCTTCTCACCTGTCACGGGATTGATGACATACAGACTTTCGATGGCACGTTCCTCATCTTCATTGGGTTTGCGCGGCAACCGCTTCTTCCAATCCAAGTGTGGCGTTACGGGGTCTCCATACTTATCCTCGGTAATGAGATACGACTCATCACCCCCGTATGAAGGGTCGGCCAAGCGGGTGCGAAGGATGCTATCGCGTACCCACATCACAAATTGCTTGTACTGCGAGTTGGTGATTTCTGTTTCGTCCATCCAGAAACCGTCTACAGAGATATCACGCACCGGCGTTTTCCTGCCCCAAAGGCTGTCCTTCCCATCGATGCCCATCTTCAGATAGCCACGATCGATGCGCACCATACCATACGGGGTAGGTTCAGTGAAAGGCTTGCCTCCCACCCCAACAACTTCACCGCCCTTGCCGGAAAGTGATGCCGTCTTGGCGCTAAAACATCCGGAAAGCGCTACCGTGAATGCCAACAGGCATAAAGTTATGATTATATTCTTTTTCATATATCAGTCTTAATCCCTCATTTCAATTTTAGAGTTATACTTGACTACAATATTCTGACACTTTTATGAAGATTCTTGCCCTTCTTGACGAGGTTGATATCATGCTGATAGCCAATAAACAATTCGTGACTTCCATTACCCGGATTGATAGCCGAAGTATAGACTTCGTAGCTGTAACCCAACATGATGCCGTGAAAACTGCCTCCAACCATTACTGTAACAGAGTTGGTAGGACTGTAACCAACACCACCGTACATCACTTTCTCGTCGTTCGTGTAGACCAATCTGCCTGTAACATCGGCTCGGTAAGCCACCATATCGGTACGTACAATGAACGAGGGCTTTATAGTTAAAAACGGATTGCGTAGTTTTATATTGTATCCGCCCGTTAAATAATAAGTCCTATCTATTTGTAATTCATTAGTTTCACCAAGAGTCACCAATGGAGCAGTAAGATGTTGGATAGAGATTCCGGCATATAAATCCTTACTGATGTAATAAAGTCCGACACCCAAATCGAAAGCATTACCATTAAGTTTTGCTGTGGAAAAAGCAGGATCGCCTGCATCTTCAAGGTCAAGTTTCGAACCATCAAAGCCTTCACTGAGCATTCCTGCTTGAATACCTGTGCTCATTTGTCCACCAAAGAGTTTAAACTTGATGGCATATTGCAACGCAAGCTTTTGATGAGTGAAAAGGCCGAGCTTATCATTCATCAACTGCACACCAGCACCATGATAGGTCTTCATGGCATAAAAAGGCATGTCAGCCGAAACGTAGGCCGTCTGTGGATTATGTTCAAAACCAGCCAAATCCATTGCGTAGGCAGCCGTAACGTTGATTTTCGGTTGCTTACCCACTGCTCCAGGATTGTACGAAGTTTCCATGTCGAAGTAATGACTGAAAGAGGGGTCATACTGCGCATAGCTCGTTAGTCTTGCACCTGTCAGTAATAATAAAATTATCAAATTGCGTTTAAACACATTCTTATAACGCATTATAGAAAAAATTATTGCATATAAAAAAGCCGCCCTTTGTCATCAAGAACGGCTTTTTTATAGCATTTGCTTTTGGTTAATACTCTTCTTCGTCCCATAGGAAATCATCCTTTGTTGGATAATCGGGCCATATATCTTCTATGTTGTCATATACATCGCCCTCATCCTCTATTTCCTGCAGGTTTTCCAATACTTCTGCTGGAGCTCCCGAACGTATCGCATAATCTATTAACTCCTCCTTTGTTGCTGGCCATGGAGCATCCTCCAGTTTAGAAGCCAAATCCAGTGTCC
>CAYVGR010000129.1:0-7217 GCA_964450065.1 uncultured Prevotella sp.
TGCACAAACCAATAGTCGTAGAGCTGCTTTGCCATCGCCTCTAAATTATGATTTATCGCACGATTGATTTCAATTTTACGGTCTATATCAAACAAGAGTTGTCCTATCTGTTTTTGCTCTGTCAAAGGAGGTAACCATACGGTGCAGTCTTTGATTTTATCAGGAGAAGTATGCCTGATTTTAGTTTGTTGGGCTGCTGCACTTAATTGTTGCTTTACCATATTGGAGGAAATGAGGTAATAGGCAAACTTCTTATCGAACAGCTTCTCGTTACAGATGATCTTGGCTATATCCTGACTTTGAATATATTTTCCACTTTCAGGAATCCATGCGGTAGAACCGAGCAAACCTATAGCTTGTTCGGTTAGTGGCGTTATTAAATCTCCTTTGTCAAGTAAGAATTCCGTTCTGAACTCTCCTGTATAATAGAGATTGTTCTTAGAGGTGTTTTCCTTAAAGCAGTTCTTGCGATAGTCGAAGTTGCCACAGGTTAGGCGAATATATTTGCCCGATGCTGCATAGAAATCACCACTAAGGCTTGCTCCTCTTGTTACCTCTACCAAATCTCCAAGTTTATATTTCTTCATTCTCATGGTTTCTTCTTGCCTTTCAGTTTTCTAATTTCCTTGTCAAAGTCATAGTCTATTCACTGTGTCTTATTGAAAATGTCATATTCGCTTTCTGCCTTTGTTTTTGCTTGCCAGGTTGAGACAGAACCCTTTTTCGTAGAATCTTATAGTCATTGAATGTCAGAAACTTATTGACACTGGCGGCAAACTGCTCCATCGTGAAGGCGTTTTGACGCTCGATCTGATTTTCAATATAATCGAAATATGAGGTAACGGCACGCTCCAATTGGCGATTCTCTTTTTCCTGTAAATGTCGCACCTGGCGTGCTCCCTCTTGCTGAACTACCGAGGTTTCCTCGGTAGTTGCCTTTGGTGACAATTTTCCCTCATTGAAGATGTTATTCAAATGCAGACTGATGTTGTCCGTAGAGCAACCAAAGAGTTGTGCCATAGCCTTTTGTGTGCACCAAATGGTTTCGTCTTTAATAACGACCTGGACTTTTCCCTCTTCATCCGGGAGGTTGTATAGCAAGAACTCTATTTCCTTATTCACGGTTACCAATATTTGGGTTGAACTGCAAAGCATCCAGCTGTTTCATAATTTCTTCTTCTAAACGGTGGCTTTTGGCAAATTGCTCTGCAAGTGTTTGCTTGTAATTTGTCATACGCGCATTAAATTCTTCCTCTGTAATATCTACATAATCAATCTTGATATCAAAATACTGTCCCGCAGAGAGGGAATAGCCCTTTTCTTTGATTTCATCGTATGTAACTGCCACGGAAAAGTCATCAACGCTCTCTTTGTTTTGGAATGTTTTGACAATTTGGTCGACCTCGAAATTTCGTAAGCGGCGTTTTTGGTTGTTGCCCTCTTTGTATTCCTCTCCCAATTTGCTGGCATCTATCAAAATTACCTTGTCCGACTTTGCAGACTTATCAAAGAATACCACCGACACATTGGTGCCTGTGGTGGCAAACACGTTGCTGGGCATGGATACTACGCCATACACCCACTTCTCGTCTACAATGCGATGAAGAATGCGTTTCTCCACACCACTTTTGGCTGTGATAAATCCTGTTGGAATTACGACAGCTGCTTTACCTGTAGATTTCAACGAATTGATTACATGCTGAATGAAGCACGTGTAGATGGCCATCTTGGGCTTATTAGGGTTTACCTTTTTTGCGGTATTGGGTACACCAGCCCAAAACCTGATACTATCTGCGGCAAGTGTGTCTCGATATTCCGGAAAATCGAGTTTGAAAGGAGGGTTACTAACGATGAAATCAAATTTTCGCAATACACCATTGCTTTCTTTGTGAGAAGGTTCTGTTAAAGTGTTACCTTGTATGACGTTGGGAAGCGATGCTGTCAAATTGTTTAGAATTAAGTTCAGACGAAGCATCTCTGAGGATTTTTCGGAAATATCCTGTGAGAAAATAGAACATCTGTCTTCTCCTATCTGATGTGCAAGAGCCATTAACAACGTACCTGTGCCGGCAGATGGGTCGTAGCAAGTTATGCCACGAAGGTCGGCATTGTCTCCAATCAAGAGACGAGCCATTACTTGTGCGATGGCATGAGGGGTGTAGTATTCTGCATATTTTCCTCCACCAGCATTATTAAATCCTTTTAATAAATATTCAAAAATACTGGAGAAAAAATCGTATTTTTCATCAAATACACTCTCGAAGTTAAAAGACGCTACGTTGTTCATAAGCGCCTTCGCAAAATCATCGCGCTTATGTATATCTGTAATAAAGGTTGTCAGCGGGGAAAAGATATTAACCTTACTCCTTCCTGAAGTTGTTACAGAAAATGTATCTGCATTGAGCATAGCAATATCTACTAATGTGCCGTCAAGCATCGTTGAAAAATCACCTTTGGTAGCAGCATTATATAGATGAGACAATGTGTGCGCTGGTTTTAGGCGAGGAACTGAAGCTGGCAGATAACTAAAAAGATCTTCAACCTCATCTTCGGTAAAGGTGTCATATTCCACATCCCACTTCTCCGCATTTGAAAGTCGCTTGCCATACTGAGGGTCGCGCTTAGCCTCATAGCCGAACTTATCATTGAAGAACTTGTACAAGAATATTTCGGTTACAATCTTGTATTCGCTTCCTGTACCTGCAAGACCAAATGCCCCGGTTGTACTTTTTAGTGAATCGATGAGGGCAATAGTTGCCTCAGATATATTGATATTGCTCATTTCTAATATGCTGTATGACGTTGTTGTAAATATTCTGTTGTGATAAGATTGTTAATATATTTTCGATCCTTGAGGTCTGCATGTATATTCATAGACAACAGTTCTCTGCTGATAATGGCTAATACATCTTGCTGAAAGGCGGACTCGTTATCGAGTATATTGATGTCAAGAAAGAGCATGCGGTCTATCTCCGACTTCATCCTTGCCAGATTTTCCGCAATTTCATATTCGTGTGCCGAAATAATAGGGCGAGTGCGTTGCTGATTTTGTTCTTCAATACGCTTATGGATACGCACAAACCGCTCATCGTCCTTGTATTTGCGCTTCAGTACATTATTACGGCGGTTTATTTCACGTATCTTCTTCATCACCTCATCCATATACCGAATACTTGCTTTTGCTTCTGCCGTGCTTGCGGGCACAAATCCTTTCTTACGGAAATATTCCTTAAACTCATTGGCAAGTATCACATATTTATCTTCTCGAACATCAAAGTTGTTTTCAAATTCTGCCTGCACACGCTCACATCGTTCGCGCAAATCATTGACAATAATACGAAGTTCTTCTGGAATGCCTTTCTGAAATTTAAACTCCAACTCCGACAACGCAACGTTGATAATACCAGACACATCTGCCTTATGCTCGGTGCTCTCAAACAGATTGAGACGCTCTATGCGATGATTAACCTCTGTCAACAGAGTCGGTATGCCTCCAAAGGAAAGCGATGCCAGCTTTGCTTTGGTTTCTTCGTCTCCAAACGAACGCACCTGATTGACAATGGCTTTAGCTTCGGAAAGTGTTGCCCTTAATTCATACAGTGTTTGCCTGTTTTTAATTTCATCGATTTCCTGACGGAACACCTCTTTGTTGTCGGTCGTAAAATTGAACAGCAGGCTCTTTACTTGTTTTATTTTTTCATCTATTTCCTCTCTACTTACCATCAAATCATCAGCGATGCTGGGCTTATCTTCCGTGTCACTATCACTCTCTGTACGAGTCAGTTCTCTCAAATATCTGTCATTTGTTGCATCAAAGTTCTCCTTAATATTAACAAAATCTACCACGTAACCATACTCAAAGTCATGATACGGACGGTTAACCCTTGTGAGAGCTTGAAGCAAGTCGTGTCCATCAAGTGAACGTCCAAGATAAAGTTTCTTTAAGCGTGGGGCATCAAAGCCAGTCAGAAGCATTTTGTTGACAATTAGAATGTCTACTTCCTGAAGTTTCTTAAAACCCTCAATATATTCTTTTCGCTCAAGCTTGTCACCCTCGTCGTGAAGAATGAGCGAGGCTGTCAGAGGCTTATAACTATTATAGGCAAGCATCGGCTCTGCAGCCATTCTTGCTGCTTCTTGTTGTTGGATGGAGATGCGCTTAGCGTGCCCAAACCGTTCTTGCCATAAACGATACAATTCCCTTGCTTGCGGATTGGTTTTACAAACAATCATCGCCCCTACAGAGTCATCGTCCTGCTCTTTACGGAAACGACGAAAATCGGTAATGATATAATCAAGCAGTGCATTTAAGTAACTGGGGTGTTCAATGATTTGATTTTGGTCAACATCACTTTTCCTTACTTCAACATTGCCTGCTAACTGGTCAAGAATATCTTCTATTTTTTCTTTATAAACAGTCTCTATAGGTTCACGCATCAACTTGCAGGTGTAGCCGTCTGCAATAGATTTGTCGTAATAATACGTGTGAATATAGTTGCCAAACACTCTCCAGGATTCTCGCTCTTCTTTAAGCAGTGGAGTTCCTGTCAAGGCAATCTTTACAGCATTTTGATCTGCTTCGAGTAAATTTGCGAGAAAACTCCCTTTGGGATTGTATCCTCTGTGTGCTTCATCAATAAAGAAAATACGTTGCAACTGCGTGTTATAAGTATCGTCAACCTTAACAGAAGTCTTGTCTTCCTTGAATTTCTGAATGTTGACAACCATAATTTCAAGTTTCCCCTTTTTGTTCTTAGTAATGGAACGACTTGCAATATCCTTCATCAGTTCTTCACGACTCCTGGCATTGTGCACTATCAGTCCTCGCGAAACAAACTCGTCTGTGGCTTGCTCCATTAAGTCAATTCGATCAACAATAAAGTAGAACTTTGCTACAATATCACGCCGAGCGAAAAAGTCTGTGAGGCTCTTCACGCTATAATAGGCAAGAGCCGTTTTTCCACTTCCCTGCGTATGCCAGATAATACCGCTTTTGACCTTCTTGCTTAACGTGCGACGAATGGCATAAGACGCAAACATCTGTTGATACCGCATGACTTGCTTCTGAAGTTTAGTACCCACAGTCCCGTCAGCGAGTTCTATTTTGCGTTCTACGTATGCAAAGCCATATCGCAGCAAAAACAGAAAACGCTCTTTGCTGAGCATAGACGTAATGATCCGATTGGTTGGGGTTGTTACATCCTGGTTGGTCTTATACTCTTTTATTCCTCTAACAAAGACACAGTTGCGATGATTCAGCATGCGATACTCCGTTTCGTCACTGAGAGGGAGGTAAGGATATTGGGCAACAAATTGTTTGTCTTCTTCTCGAAAAACATTAAAGAAAGCCTTTTCTTTAGAAGAGCAGCAATAGAATGCTCCCTGTATGGGCACACGGCTATCATTATCGTATTCTTGGTTGTTCGAGAATATCATCAACTGAGTAATGTTAAAGAAACGCCGAAAGCAAGATTTTCTCATTCTCTTATTGATACGCTCTCTTTCTGCCAATATTCCCTCATGATTATTGGGCTTCTTTACTTCTATAAAAGCAAGTGGAATACCGTTTACAAAGCAAGTAATGTCTGGGCGAAAATTATCTTCTGTATCCTCGTTTTCACAAGTAAATTCTGTGGTGACATGCCAATCGTTGTTGTCTGGATTATCAAAGTCGATAAGTTTAACTCCACTGTTGGAAGATAGTAGCTGATAGAACTCGCGCCCTAAGTCATCATTGTTTGCTATGTTGACAATTCTTGAAAACAACAAAGAGGCATCAGCACTATGTAGATTTGTATTAATACGTTTTACGGCATTAAGAAAAACATCTACCAGAATATTTGTCTTTGTGTCGTAGGCATTGATGTTGTCCAAATAGGTATACCCCAGCTTGCATAAATGTAATGCAGCAGGAACCTGCACCCTTGTATTTTCATTAAACTTAGCATTGCCCATAACATCATTCATATCAATGTTAATAATTATAGCTTACATCCAACAGTTCTGAAATGCGTTTTCATATCTGCAAATCAGGATGGCAATGTTGGCAAACCACATGAGATAGTGTTGTGGCATTAATCCCAAATTGCTCTGCCAACCATGAACTGGTGTCCTTTTTGGCAAAACAACTTAGTTAATTCAAATCCTCCATATCATTTTATGTTGTACAAAGATAATGAATAAAACGCTAACATCACTGCTTAAACAAGAAAAGTTTTTATGCCATAATTACAAGTTTGTACTCAACAACAGAGCCTCCGAAGGAAATCCTGAGACAGCAGACAGCAATTATTTATCTTGACAAAAGCCTCTCTATATTTCGCGAATTTAAAAATAAGAATCCTTTGGTTCGAAATTCGAAAAATTTGGAGAAAATTACAACTAACTGACAACCAGCTGATTACGCACACGACACTTGCGAACCCTGTTTTGTCACCTGTGATTAGGTATCGAATGGCTGGACGACAAAGCCCTAAACGCATTGCGTCTAAGACTTATTCGTACGACAATCAAAGCCAAAACACACTGCGATAAAACGGTAAACGCACCGCCCGCGAAATTTTCCCGTTTCTCCAGCCGAAAGTATGGGTCAAAACATGGCGCATTTTTCTCCAGATGCTCCGAAAAAGGGCACCCGAAAAATGGTAATTATATTTTATAAAATGAAGAGGGAAGAGAAAGTGAAGAGTGAAGAGTGAAGAATGAAGAATGAAGAACGAAGAATCAACGCGCCAGCCCAAATTATGAGTGAAGAATGAAGAGTGAAGAACGAAGAATCAACGCGCCAGCCTAATTTTGAATTATGAATTGTGAATTGAAAAACCCTCCGCTCGGCTTCGCCGAATCTTAGAATATCCGGAAAATATCTTTTCTTGAATGAATGCTCATCGTAGAATATCCTCCCGTTTGCTTCGCAAACAATCTTAGAATATCTGCCCTACCTCCACCACGCAGCCCAAATTATAAGTTAAGAGTGAAGAACGAAGAATCAACGCGCCAGCCTAATTTTGAATTATGAATTGTGAATTGAAAAGCTTCGCGAGATCAATCTTAGAATATCTCTACCTCCTTACATGTGGTAACGAATTTTGAATCACAACGCGCCAGCTTAATTGTGAATTGAAAATTGTGAATTATGAATTGAAATATCCCCAGAAACAGATGCAAGCGTAATAAAATATAAAAACTGCAAGCACATGAGCAGTTTCAACAGGATT
>CAYVGR010000130.1:0-7157 GCA_964450065.1 uncultured Prevotella sp.
GCTCGTATTATTTCTTAGTACTTTTACTTGTACAGGAATATCTTCCTTGCCATCTGTAATAAGAATATTATAGATTTCTCCTTTCCTTTTTTTTGACTTATATCTCCAAAAATGCGAATTGTAAATAACACCCTCTTCATAAAAACCTATTTCCCAGTTACCGGTTTTCAGGTTTCTCCAATTGGATAAAGTGAGTTTATTATCACAAGTTATATTTTGAAGACAGAGATTGCTAAATGCTGTTATACTGTTGAGTAAGAGTATTGCAATAAGGAGCATTCTATTCATTTCCTAGATTTATATTAGATATTTTGCGATGAAACTTGCAATGAAGTTCTATACTTCTTGGCCTATAATCCTTTATGAAGGATATGATAATGGTTTCGTCATGAGAATGTAGGATTGTTTTATAATCTATTCCTTTTTATTTAGTTCTTTATTCAGTTCCTCCTCTATAGATTTATGCTGTATCTCGTGAACGTTTCCCTTTCGATCCATTAGAATGTATGTAGGTAATACTCTAATGGCAAATAGTTGGTTAAGCGAGTCCATCTGCTGATCATTCAAACGGAGGTGCTCTCCTCGTATTTTATTTCTATACTGTTGCCAGCGACCTACGGGGGAACTCTGATCAGTGATATATACAAAAGCTAAATCAGGATGATTGAACTTACTGTCCTTATACGGTTCCATCTCATTCATAGTAGCTATACACCCGCCACACCATGTAGCCCAAAAATCAATAAGCACCACTTTTCCTTTATAGCGACGCTTCAAGTCTTCAAGGACATCGCTATACACTTGGTGTTCAATACTCTTCTGCGCAATTACTAATTGTTGAAACAGTTGATGAAAATATGGAAGACGCACATTGTCCATTGATCCGTCTGGCAGTTTACCGTAGAAGTTTATATGACGTGGATAGTCTTGTACGATGCGTAGATCGTGAATAAAATCGCACGGATTGTCACCTGAAATAGCATCCCAGTACTTTGGTGTTGTATTATGGGGTTGAAAAAAGTATGCCCGAAAGTTAGTGTTGGTTCCAAGTGAGCGTAAAAATTCTGTTTGCTGTTGACTCATGGGTCTTTCTTCTATATATTTGTTTGGAGAGTTACCTTCTTTGCATGCAGCCATAACATCTTGTAATTGCACATTCCCCCAGAGGAAACTTTCTGCATTGAGGTCTACTGAAAAAGAGCAGAGTTGCTTGGCACAAAGAGGAAGCCGAGTGTCAGTTACAATCTTGTGCTTTAAGTAATTGCGCCATTTCATCATCCCGTCAACATAACTATCTGCGAGAGGTCGATTCAGAGACAGACCGGCTTCTAAGTTTAGATTCCATCCATATCCCTCCTGAAAAGGCATGTATCTATGGATAGCCGTGTTGAGATCGGCATAATGTCCTTCAAACCACAAATAGGGATGATGTGACAAATCATATTCCTCTTTTATAAGATGCCTCTCCTGCTGTTCCGCAGTCAATGTGTCCGTTTGGCTTAGGCTATAGGTCTTATTGTTGATCCCATTGTTTTTTTGACAGATTAATTCCAACGTCTTATAGAATTTTATCAAAAGTTCGTATATCTCTATTTGCAAAATTACATCATTTACGTGTGGTTATCTAATAAAGTCTTCAATATTTTAGAAAAACAACGAATCTATGCTGGTCTCTTTTTCATCAAGAGGAAAGAGCATTTGGGAAATTATTTTTTTGTTTTTTATTCCCACTGGCTTATATGTCGCGAAATATATGTAAATTTGTATAAAACGTAATCATGAGCTTATGAGAAATTTGTTGATAACTTTGTTTTGCTTGTGTGCCTTGACCATACAAGGTAATCCTGCTGATGACCTGATAGAACGTGTCGTTCCCGGGGCATCACGACATTTCAAAACTGTCTTGCAGCCGTCAGAACGAGATTTCTTTGAACTCTCGCAGCAGGGAAAACGTGTCTGCATCAAAGGAAACACTTGGGTGAATATCGCCTCGGGGTTGAACTGGTATCTGAAATATTATGCCGGCATACACCTCACATGGAACAACATGAAAGTGAAAGCCCCTATAACCTGGCCAACCGTTCCGAAGGTAGAACGGCGTGAGACCGATTTGACATGGCGATACAATTTTAATTATTGCACATTTTCCTATTCCATGGCTTTCTGGGACTGGGAAAGATGGGAGCAGGAAATAGACTGGATGGCATTGCACGGGGTAAATATGCCACTGGCTGTAGTAGGGGCAGAAGTAGCGTGGCGCAATATGCTGATGAAACTTGGCTACAGCAAAGACGAGGTCAACAAGTTTATTGCTGGTCCCGCGTTTTTGGCGTGGTGGGAGATGAATAATCTTGAAGGGTGGGGCGGTCCGCTGCCCGATGCGTGGTACGCCCAGCAAGAGGCACTGCAAAAACGTATACTCAAGCGCGAGAAGGAGTTGGGGATGAATCCTGTGCTTCCCGGATACTGTGGCATGATGCCCCACGATGCCAAGGAGAAACTGGGGCTCGACGTCACTGACGGCGGTACGTGGAACGGCTACACGCGTCCGGCCAACCTTTCTGCCACCGACCCGAAGTTTGACCATATAGCCGATCTGTATTATCGAGAACTTACTCGCCTTTATGGCAAGGCTGATTACTATTCGATGGATCCGTTTCATGAGTCACCGGATGATGCTTCGGTAGACTATGCTGAGGCCGGACGCAAGTTGCTTGCTGCTATGAAGCGGGCAAATGGCAAGTCAAACTGGGTGATTCAGGGATGGATGGAGAATCCGCGTCCACAAATGATAGAAGCCCTGCCCGAAGGCGATATCATCATTCTCGACCTTTTCTCGGAGTGTCGTCCGATGTTCGGAGCACCGTCGATTTGGCAGCGCAAGGAAGGTTATGGCAGGCACAACTGGCTGTTTTGTATGCTCGAGAATTTTGGTGCCAATGTGGGGCTGCATGGCCGTATGGATCAGCTTGTCC
This sequence comes from uncultured Prevotella sp., assembly GCA_964450065.1. Lineage (GTDB taxonomy): Bacteria > Bacteroidota > Bacteroidia > Bacteroidales > Bacteroidaceae > Prevotella. The sequence continues at coordinate 2,976 of CAYVGR010000130.1, forward strand.
ATAATTTCAAACTTGCGGCATCGCCCTCAACACCTTATCAGAATGCCCGGAAACATCTCAAGGGCATTGGATTCACGATGGAGGGCTCTGAAAACAATCCTATCATGTTCGAGTTGATGAGTGAACTGGTTTGGTGTGCCAACGATCTCGTTTCCGCAGGACGTGACAGGACGGACTTCAAGGAGGGCTGGACGCGCAACTATGTCAGGGCTCGCTATGGTATAGACGACCCGAAGATACAGGAGACTTGGCAATTGCTTATAGGCTCGATATACAACTGTCCTGTTGGCAACAATCAGCAGGGACCTCACGAAAGTATTTTTAACGGGAGACCGTCACTTGATAACTTTCAGGTTAAAAGTTGGTCGAAGATGCGCAACTATTACGACCCTAACGTCACGCTCAGGGCTGCACAACTCATGACGAGTGTGGCCGACCGGTATCGTGGTAATAATAATTTTGAATACGACCTTGTAGATGTCGTGCGCCAAGCCATGGACGACCAGGCTCGCCTGCAATATCTTCGCACCATAGCTGATTACAAGGGTTTCGATCGGACGACCTTCTCGGCCGACTCTGCTCGCTTTCTCAATATGTTGTTGCTACAGGACAAGTTGCTCGGCACGCGTCGGGAGTTCCGTCTGGGCACTCGTATTGAACAGGCTCGAAGCTTAGGCACTACACTCGAGGAAAAGAATCTTTACGAATGGAATGCCCGGGTTCAGATTACGACATGGGGCAACCGCACGTGTGCCAACGAGGGCGGACTGCGTGACTATGCCCACAAGGAATGGCAGGGACTGCTCCGCGATTTCTATTTTATGCGCTGGCATACTTATCTTGATGCGCTCTCCAAACAGATGACAGCCCATACGCAGCCCGATTTCGACGCTCTCGGAGCAGGTTCTTATGCCGGAAAAACCGCCGACGAATTGTATGAGCTGGCTCTGCCGGCCGCACCACAGATCGACTGGTATGCCTTGGAGGAGCCTTGGACCAAGCAGCATAACGTTTATACATCGGCTCCCGAAGGCAACAGTGTGGATGTGGCCAAGGAGGTGATGAAGTTTCTGAGTCAAAGCCGTTAATGCTTGCTGGACGTGAAACGACTCCCAAAATCTATTCAACGACAATGAAAATATCATATACAGACAGAGTTCTTCACTTTAAGCAACCGGCAGGAACAAGCCGCGGTGTGTACACCACGCACCATTCCTACTATGTGCGCATAGAGCAAGATGGCGTGGCGGGTATTGGCGAGTGCTCGGTGTTGCCCGACCTCAGCTGCGATGCCATGCCGGACAAACGTTATGAGCAGATTCTCGACAGGGTGTGCAGTCTTGTGGAAAAGACGGGCGGCATACCCTATGAGATGCTCCGCCCTTATCCCTCTATACTTTTTGGGCTCGAGACAGCCTTTGCCCAGCTTGACGCCAAGGGTTCTACGGCTCTTTTCGACACGCCCTTTTCACGGGGTGAGGAAGGCATCACTATTAACGGATTAGTATGGATGGGCACTTTTGAGGAGATGTATGCACGGATAGAAGAAAAGCTGAAGGCCGACTTTGGATGTGTGAAACTCAAGATTGGTGCAATTGACTGGCAGAAAGAGATTGCACTCATCAAGCATATCCGACAGTGTTTTTCCCGTGAACAGGTAGAACTTCGGGTGGATGCCAACGGCGGGTTCACGCCTGAAAATGCCATGAGTCGCTTGGAGGAATTGAGCCAATACGATATCCATTCCATAGAGCAGCCCATACGTCAGCACCAGTGGCGTGAGATGGCTCGGCTCTGTCGGGAGTCGCCTTTGCCCATTGCGCTCGACGAGGAACTTATCGGTGTGAATCGACCGGACATGAAGGCGAGGCTGTTAGACGAGATACGTCCGGCCTATATCGTGTTGAAACCCAGTTTGCATGGGGGTATGATGGGCACCCGGGAATGGATAAGACTTGCGCAGGAGCGTGGTATTGGTTCATGGATTACGTCGGCCTTGGAAAGCAATATTGGGCTGAACGCGGTGGCACAACTATGTGCAAAGGTGTACGGACCGGACATCACGATGCCCCAGGGGTTAGGAACGGGGCAGCTCTACATTGATAATATTGAGATGCCTTTACAGATTAGGGGAGACAAGCTGTGGGCCATTTAGAATCATTGTTATGTTGTTGGATGAATTTTTAAGCGAGTGGAAGAATGGTGAGTCGTGCCTGACGGTGCATACCAGTGGGTCTACGGGCAAGCCCAAGGCAATGTTGGTGGAGAAGGAACGTATGCTTCATTCTGCCAAAACGACCTGTGATTTTCTTGGGCTCACGGCTGGGGATACGGCTCTGCTCTGCATGAATCTCGATTATATCGGAGCTAAAATGATGGTGGTTAGGAGTTTGGAGCGAGGCATGAAACTTGTGGCGGTGCCGCCCATGGGTCATCCATACGCCGGACTTCCTGCCGAATATCGAGAGCTTGGGCGCATCACGTTTGCGGCAATGGTGCCTCTGCAGGTGTACAACTCGCTGCAGGTGGCGGAGGAAGCCGACTGGCTGCGCAGCATAAACCACTTGATTATAGGCGGCGCGGCTGTTGACGGACAGCTCGCCCGACATCTGAGGACGTTCCCGAATCATGTCTGGAGCACCTATGGCATGACGGAAACGCTATCGCATATTGCCCTCAGACAGCTCAATGGGCCCGATGCAAGCGAGTGGTACAGACCGTTTGACACGGTGGAAATCAGCAAGAACGCGGAGGGATGCTTGGTCATTAACGCACCGATGATACACGATGGGGCTTTGGTCACCAACGATATGGTGGAGATATGCCCAACCAAGGGGTTTAGAATTTTGGGTCGGAAAGATAATGTTATTGTTTCGGGTGGAGTGAAGATACAGATTGAAGAGGTGGAGAAAATGCTCAGGCCTTTTCTTGCCAAGCCTTTCCTCATTTCTAAGGCACCGTCCGAAAAATTTGGCGAGGAGGTGGTGCTGCTCACCGAAGACACCGATATGGCAGAGGTGTCGGAGATTTGTATGAATGCCTTGCCTAAATATTGGGTGCCCCGAAAATATGTCCATGTGGACAAAATTCCATTAACCGAAACCGGGAAGCCGGCGAGATTTAATTCACAATTCATAATTCATAATTCATAATTGCCACCGCGCAGCCTTAATTATGAATTATGAATTGTGAATTATGAATTATCAACCTCCTTCGCGAAAGAAGTCGAGTGCTTCTTTGATCTCTTTTTCGGTAGCGGTTTGGTTGATACGAATGTCACCAATGTCGCCCAAGAGTGTGAAGTTAATGATGCCGGCAGTGTTTTTCTTGTCGTGCATCATTAGTGAGATGAGCTCTGGATAATTGTCGCAAGTGATGCGATACGATCCATAATAGTCGCGTATGAAGCGTGTGGTTTGCTGCATTCGATCGGTTGGGAATCCTGTTTTGACAGCTGACAGGTAGAGTTCGCATATCATGCCAAAGGCCACGGCATAACCATGGAGTAGGGGTGACGTGACGTGGTCGTGCTTCATCGAGAAACTTTCGAAAGCATGTCCGAAGGTGTGACCGAAGTTCAGGGCTTTCCTAAGGCCTTGCTCCTTGGGATCTTGCTCAACGATGTGCTCTTTCACCTGTACCGATTTTTCCAACATCGACTGCAGCTGGTTGAGGTCAGGCTCTGCGAGGTCGAAACGAAGTAGTTCTGCCCAGTGGGCGGTGTTGGAGATAAGCCCGTGCTTGATCATCTCGGCATAGCCCGAACGGAGGTTTTGTGGGTCGAGAGTTTGTAGAAAATCAGTGGAAAGAATGACATATTCGGCATTGCAAAAAATACCTATCTCGTTTTTCAGACCACCGAAGTTAATGCCCGTCTTGCCACCCACCGAAGCATCGGTCATGGCAAGGAGCGTGGTGGGCATGTTGATGAAACGGATGCCCCGCTTAAAAGTGGCGGCTGCAAAACCGCCAAGGTCGGTCACCATGCCTCCCCCGAGATTCAGCATGCACGAGTGCCGGGTGGCACCTCCGTTCTGCAGAGCTTGCCAGACGTGGGTGAGCGATTCGATGTTTTTATGTGTGTCGGTGGGGCTGATGGTCATCAGGTGTGCATCCTGCAGGCAACTATAGTGCTGTACTACGGGCCAGCACTTGGCCTTGGTGGTGTCGTCTGTCAATACA
>CAYVGR010000131.1:0-7138 GCA_964450065.1 uncultured Prevotella sp.
TATCTTACTGTCCGACGGCCACTTTGGCATGGCGGATAACCTTGTCGTTCATGGTATAGCCGGTCTGAACGCAGTCGATGACTTTGCCTTTCCTGTCATCGTTCACCCCCGGCACCATGGCCACAGCCTCGTGAAAGTCGGTGTCGAAGTCCTGGTCTTCGGTCTCGATTTGCTTCACGCCGATGCCTTCCAGGGCTTTGACAAACTTGTTGAAGATAACCTGAGTGCCTTTTTTGATAGCTGCTGCATCCTCGCTTTTGTCAGCAACGGCACGCTCAAAATCGTCAAGGATGGGGAGAATGGCGGCCACAGTCTTGGCACCACCGTTTTGTATAAGCTCCATTTTTTCCCTGACGGTTCTCTTTTTATAGTTTTCGAACTCGGCAATGGTGCGCAACAGCTGATCTTTCAGAGCTGCAATCTCGTTCTGTGCTGCTTCCAACGGGTCTTGTGGCGACTCCTCGACGGCTTCGCCCTCCTGCGTTTCTGCATCGTTTTCGGCCTCTGTTGCGTCGTTTTCGTTGGCTTCTGCCTGAGCCGACTTGTCGTTGCCGTCTTCTGCCTGAACGCTGTTGTCCATCCGGATATCGTTGTCTTCAATCTCCTGGTTCACTGTATCATTGTTGTGTTTTGCCATAATTGAAAAATATTGTTTGTTTAATAAGAAGCAAAAAACATGCCATGATCTACACGAGGTGGATGATGGCATGTTTTTGATTAGCTGTACATCTGTAGTTTCTGCTCCTTTATCTTCTCATCGTAGATATACTCATCATAGGGCATGAGCTGGTCGATAGTTCCCTTGGGCGTAAGCTCTATGATGCGGTTGGATACGGTTCGGATAAACTCGTGGTCGTGACTTGCGAACAATATGTTGCCCTTAAACTGTATGAGGTTGTTGTTGAATGCCTGAATGCTTTCGAGATCGAGGTGATTGGTTGGTGTGTCGAGAATCAGACAGTTGGCATTTTGCAGCTGCATACGGGCAATCATACAACGCATCTTCTCGCCTCCGGAGAGCACATTCACTTGCTTCTCCACTTCTTCCTGGCGGAACAGCATGCGACCCAAGTATGCCTTCATGGCCACCTCGTTGCCCGGTCCATACTGGCTGAGCCAGTCTACAAGGTTAAGATCCGTATCGAAGAACTCGGTGTTGTCGAGGGGCAGGTAGGCTGTGGTGATGGTTACACCCCATTTGTAGGTGCCACCATCGGGCTCACGGTTGCCGTTGATAATCTCAAAAAGGGCGGTCATGGCCTTGGTGTTGTTGCTGAGAAATACCACCTTCTGACCTTTCTCAATATTGAAGCTGACATTGTCGAACAGCACTGCTCCGTCTGTGTCGACGGCTTTCAGATTCTCAACCTCCAAGATTTGGTTGCCCGGTTCGCGCTCCATCTGGAAGATAATGCCCGGGTATTTGCGACTCGACGGGCGAATCTCCTCCACGTTGAGCTTAGCCAGCATTTTCTTGCGCGAAGTGGTCTGTCGGCTTTTTGCCACATTGGCAGAGAAACGGCGGATAAATTCCTCTAATTGTTTTTTCTTCTCGTCGGCTTTCATCTTCTGGTTCTGTGCTTGGCGCAGTGCCAGCTGTGAACTTTCGTACCAGAAACTGTAGTTGCCGGAGAATACCGTGACCTTGCCGAAGTCGATGTCGATGGTCTGCGTGCTCACGGAGTCGAGGAAGTGACGGTCGTGGCTCACCACCAGCACGGTCTGCGTCTCGTCGATATTGCCCAAGTAGTCTTCCAGCCACTTCACGGTTGCGAGGTCAAGGTCGTTGGTGGGCTCGTCGAGCAAGAGGTTGTCAGGCTTGCCAAAGAGAGCCTTGGCCAACATCACGCGCACTTTCTCGTTGTTCGACAGGTCGCCCATTATCTTTTGATGCATGGGTTCTTGCACACCAAGGTTTTGCAGCAGCTGGGCAGCGTTGCTCTCGGCTTCCCACCCATTTAGTTCTGCAAACTTTTCTTCCAGTTCAGCGGCTCGGTTACCGTCTTCTTCGGTCATCTCTGCCTTCGAATACAGTGCCTCGCGTTCCTTCATGTTGGCCCAAAGCGTTTCGTGCCCCATCAGCACCGTGTCCATCACGCTGTAAGCATCGTACTTGAAGTGGTCTTGTTCCAATACGGAGAGGCGTTCGCCCGGCCCCATTTCCACAGTTCCCTTGTTGGGTTCGAGGTCTCCGCTGATGGCGCGGAGCAGCGTGGACTTCCCAGCCCCATTGGCTCCGATAACTCCGTAGATGTTCCCACGGGTAAACTTCACGTTCACATCCTTGTAAAGCACTCTTTTGCCAAACTGGATGGAGAGATTCGTAAGTGTGATCATTGATTCTTTTTACCTTAGTTGTTCGAAATTTGTGCAAAGGTACAATAAAAATGCAAAATACTATTACGAAACAGATAAAAAGCACCAGCCCTTCCTGGCGCATGAACTTGCGGAGGAAACCGACAAGTGCACGTCTCAACAAGATGCCTGTCACTGTTGAAAAAGGTTATGGCCTCGGTCTGAACAGTCTGTTATATGTAAAATATGATTACCGGTTTTCGGGTGTTTGTTTTAGGGGCTTCCAGAGAAAAACGCGCCATGTTTCTATGCTCAAAACCTGTTCAGTTGGGCGGAAAAAATGAAGCGTGTTGCGATAAGCGTCCAATGGCAGTGCGACTTGGGCTTAGAGGCCAGGCGACAGAAGCTTAATCACAAGGTGGTTAAGCTTTAACCGCACTGCCATTCGATATCTAATGGCGGGCGATAAAATAGAAGCGTAAAAGGCAGGGTTTGTTAAACATCTGATTATTAAGCCACTGCGATTTCCTCAAATTTCACGAATTTCCGACCGTGATATTTTTATTTTCAAATACGCGAAATATAGAAGGGCTTTTGTAAAGAAAAATATCGGTATCTGCTAAGCGCACGAATTTCTTGCCGAATCTCTTTTGTAAAAGGTGTCCAAGTGATTTTATTTCCTGAGACGACTCCTTAGAGAACAGCCCTGCTTCCCGAAAGGAAGCAGGGCTGTTCTGATTGTTTTCCGCAATTCTTTTAGAGGAGCATGAGCCCTGAGAAACGGGTATCTGCAATATTTTTGCACTTCATTTTTGCACCTTCATCCTGCATGGTCAGAGGGAGTTGGTGCAAGCAGGAGGCTGGCTAATCTTGAACGGTTTTCATTACTTTCTTTCCGCCTACGATATAGATGCCTCTGGGCAGTCCGTCAAGGTTGTTGGCGTTCTTGCGAATCAGGCGCCCATCGATGCCATATACATCGTTGGTGGTGTTGGGTGCGGGAGATAGTTCCCTGATGCCTGAAATAACATCAGAACTCATGCTACCATAGTAGTATAGACGGAAGTTGTCGAAGATTGTCCAGTACATGTTGTTGGGCGTGCTGCAGCGAATACCTATTTTCAGGTTGCTGCCATCTTCTGTTATATCAGTGATGATTTCGTTTTCGTACAAACCTTTTCTGAAGTAGGCACTTGCAGATTGCATGTCGTTTGGAATGTAGGTGGTGGGGTTGGAAGCCAGTGTGGACTCGTTGCCACTTCCTACTAACGATGTTTGTGCCTCGGCTACGGCATTTTTTATCTTGGTGATCTTCGAGTTGAGATAGAAATAGGTAGAAACCTTGTCGGTGCCGGCTATGTAGTCGTTGTAAGCGTTCTCAGCCGATCCCGGACGCTGGAAAGCCTGAACCATGAGCTTGTAGCTGCCTGCCGGCATATCGTTGATGATTTGGTAAAAGTCGAAGCCTGCCTCATAAAACTCTGCGCTCGAATATGCTAATGTGGGGTTGCTGCTCCAACCGGCAGTGTTGTCCATGCCTGGGTTCAGTATCATAAACGTGAGGTCGAAAGGTTGCTCAGTGCTCAATGGGGTGGTGTTGGCAAGGAAGTCGAAACCGGCTTTCTTGGCTTCTGCCACGATATTGCCCACTTCGAGAGCTGTAGTGGCTGTTGCGGCCCGGGCTTCGAGACTGGTAATCTTGCTGTTAAGAGCCTCGTCGGCACCGGGCTGGTCTTCAGTGTGTGGAGTGGTATACAGCTTCTTAACTTGAGCTAAGTAGTTTGCGAGCTCCTCGAGGTATGACTTCTTGGCAGCCGACTCCATAGTACCCATTTCGTCTTGGGTAAGTATCAGCCAGCGTTGATCTTTGGCCGCGTTCCTCAGGTTGTAGTTAGCTACGCCTATTTCCGATTGACTCTTGGCGGTTATGGCGTATGCATCGGGACTGTATGTGTTGCGAACTATCCAATAGCCACGCAAGTCGAGCCCTTCTATGGCATTAACACGGCTGCGCAACAAGTGGAACAGGCTTGGCCCGTTGGGATTGGTAAGAGTAGCGGTACCTATGTTGGAATTTACGCCCTTGAAAGTAAGATAGTGTCCTGTGGCAACATTTTTGAAAGCATAGAAGCTGGTGTTGGGCTCGAAGATGACATGCCATGCCGCATGGTCGTTGGCTATGGCTTCGTCGTTGGTCATTTTCCGGATAGTTACTGACCCATCATTGTTTTCAACGACGTATGACGAATAAAGCCCGAAGTTTTCCGACTCATTCTTGAGGTAATATTTGGTGTTGTCTTCTTCATCGAAGGTGTATGCCGGGGAAGCGAAACCACCCGATGGGGGAAGTCCATCCTCACCAAAGGCTTGAATGATCAAAGATTGGATAATATATAAGGCATCGCTGCCATTATCTTCGTGCGCACCATTGATGCCATAAGGCCAGTAATGCGTATTGTCGCCTGTAATAGAGGCATTCTCATCGTTATCCCAGAAGCGTATCACATCTTGGACGCGGTCTCCTTTCCACAGTCCGCGGTCTCCATTCGAACGCATCTCTCCATCCCAATAAGGCTGGTGTGTGCCAATACCTACGCCATGAGCCATCTCGTGGAGCATGGTTCCTGTACGCTGGTATGATGGGTTGGAGCCCACCCGGATATAGCCACCATACGAGCAGTCGGCTGTAGGTGTGCCGGGGTTGTGTCCCACGTTGAAGTTCACACCCCGAATCGAAGTCAGGTTGTTCCACCATCCCACGGCTGCTTTCATGGCTTCGTCGATACGTTTTCTGGCATCTGCATCGCCTCCGGAACGCATGGTATATCCCAGCTGTCCTTGAGGAATGGTATAGAACTTAATGATTTCTCCATAGCCCACCTGTTTGCCTTCGGTAATAGCGTAGGCGCGCATGTAATACTTGGTAGAAGGTCTTAGGCCTTGGATCCAGTATATGGCACCGTTATGGTTCAGGAAGTTGGTGGTACGCTCATCATTGATAGTAGGGTTGGGATTGGTAGACCAGCAGAAACCTTTCTCCACGATGCCTGTGCCTGTAGCTGTAAGCCGTCCGAAGGCCATGGTTCCGCCACGTGCAAACCGCTTGTTGGTCGTCACTGTGGGCACGGGGCCTGTTGGAGCTGCCCACGAATAGGTCTCCATGGCTTCGGCCAATCTGCCTTGAGCAGCATAGATATCGGGGATGGTGGTGGCTGCATTGTCGTGCACGGCTTGAGCCTCTTCGATGACAGCCCTGAACACATTGGCCGGCCCACCAGTAGCTCCGTTCAACATCTCGTTGGCAGCAGCTATGTCGGCAGCCAAGGCTTCCTTCTTCAGGTCGGTGTCGATGCTGCCGAGCGGGGTGGTACGTAGCAGCTTGATATAATCCATGCACACTTTAGCATGGTTGGCACTTCCACCTCCGCTTACTCCGTAGCCTATTTGGATTTTGCCCTTTGTGCTGGCGGTGAGAGTGAACGAGACCTCGTCTACTATCCAAGTATTAGTACTGAACGAAGCCAAATTAGACATCACCGCAGATCCTTTGTCGGGAATCCAGCCCACTACCGATTTTCCCGAAGTCTTGTCACTTCCGTTATAGAAGGCAGATGAAAGGGTATAGGTGCCTGCGGGCAACGTTACTTCCTGGTAGTATTTCATCTCTTGGTTCCAGCCGGTGCTCAAGGCCAGCACGCCGCCGTTGGTGGTTCCGTCGTGAGCCTTGGAGGGTACGGGAGTGTGATTGAACGTTTTGGCCGTACCAATTTGATAAACCCCCGTGATGGTGTAGTTTACGGAGATGTTCTTGGTCCAGCCATATATCTCTTTTATTTCTTGAGCCACATTACCGGTCTCGCCCACAGCATAGTCGAAGTGGGTGTCGAATCCGGCGTTTTTCAAATAGGCTTCTGTGACGTCATAGTTGGTTTGCGCGCCGATTACCACTGACACGCATACCCCCATGCAGGATAAGAGTAATGTTTTAAGGTTCATATAGTTATAAATATTATTTATAGCAGATTGTAAAAAATAGCCTTGTCATCTTTTGAGCTTATGGTTTATACCATGAAGGAAGTCAAACGATGACAAGGCGTACCCTAAGGGGGCTATATTGATATTGTTGGTGGTCGTCTATTGAACCCACCTATAATCGGTTGTTGGATTGGTTTGCGCACCTTTATCTCGAGGCGAAGAAAATGCCATCGTTTACAGCCATACGTACTTGGAACACACCGGCTTCATCGTTGGTTACGTTCATTTTCTTGCCATTAGGCAATGTTGCCTGGATTGTGCCATCTCCATTGAATCGGAATATTTCGGTTTTCTTGCCCTCCTGAATCTGAGACCATGAATCATTCTCCTTGTCGTAGACAAAGGTAACAGTCTCGCCGGTAGGCAACTTGATATCATAACCGTCAGCCTTGGTTGTGACAGCATAGTATCTGCCGTCCTGTCCCATGACCTGTTTGGTAGTTCCCACTTTCATGGCCATGGGGTTGTTGCCAGACCAAAACTCAATAGTGTTGAGTACCAAGGAATCGGCAACAAGGCAGAATGCGTAAGCCGGGGAAAGAACCAAGAAGATAATTTCGTTGAGGAACTTGGTATCTGTGGCTTCTTTGTTCCAGGATGCCAGTTTGTTGAACATTGCAAATGACCCCACGCAAGAACTTGTGAATACTGAGCATGCCATGAGGCACACTGCTACTGATAGATACTTGATTTTCATAATTGTTGAGTTAAAAGATCAGTAATTGCGTGTAAATTTACATATAAAAAAAGATTAACATGATAAAATTTCTATAATTCCTTAATTCCGCAACACTATTATAAATTAAAC
>CAYVGR010000132.1:0-7107 GCA_964450065.1 uncultured Prevotella sp.
TCTCCGACAGCGACATTCCATCGGGCGAGGTGAAGGGTTATTTCATCAAGGAGAGTTCCTATTACGACCAAGCCACATCCACGTTCCACACTCAGGTGCAGGCCATCTGCCCGGTGATGTATCGCGAAGACGATTTTGGCGACGGCACTACCAAGTATCCCTTGTTCTGGGTGAAGTATGACGAGTTGGCTCCATTCTTAGCCAAGCAGACTATCATGACCAGCAACCTCAACAATGCAGCCACCATGAGCATCGACGACTACTTCACCACGAATGCCTATAAGGGCAAGATTTATAAAACCACCAATATGCTCGGGCATACACTTGCACAAGTTGCCGGTGGCGACACTGCCAAGCTTTCCAAGGAGCAGAGGCGCATTGAAGAGGAAATTAAGAATTTCGAGAAGGCTATGTGGGGCGACCCGGCACGTAAGGATTCGCTTGACTCCATAGCTGGTCTCGACAAGAAGGAGAGAAAGACTATCAGGAAAAACCGCCGCTCGAGAGGCAGCAGTACAAAGGTAACAAACCGTCGCCGCTCGTCAAAATCCTCCGGCGGCTCCTCTGCCCGTATTTCAGTACGGCGCGAGCGTCATTAGTTTGTTTTGTGGCAGTAGGTTAATATGATCCATGGCTAAAACGTTTTGTTTCGATATAATCAATATATTTTTATGAAGAAGTATGTATCCCTTATCATGCTGGCAGTGACCATGATGTTTGCCCAGCAGGCCGAAGCAAAGTTAAACTTCGGTGTGAAAGGCGGCTTGAACGTATCAAGTATAAGTTTCAACCAAGACTTGTTTGACAGTAGTAACCGCACTGGGTGGTTTCTGGGCCCGACAATGAAGTTCACCACTCCTCTTTTGGGGCTTGGCTTGGATGCTTCTGCACTCTACGAGCAGAAATCTTCTGAGGTGAAGAACACCACAGTGCAGAGCGGAGAGACTACAGTGACGCAAAAGTCGGTGGTAGTTCCCGTCAATGTTCGTTGGGGATTTGGGCTGGGCAGCATGGCCAGTCTGTTTGTTTTTGCAGGCCCCCAATTTGGTTTTAACGTTGGCAAGGACGAGTTCTCTTGGACCAATCATGAAGATTACAAGAGTACGTTCCAGCTGAAAAAGTCAAATCTCAGCGTCAATGTAGGTGCCGGTGTGTCGCTTCTCAAGCATCTGCAGGTTACGGCCAATTACAACATTGCAACGGGCAAAACCGGCGAGGCCAAAGTGGGCAAGGTTATAGATGATACTTATGACACGATCACGACAGGCAAAGCCAATGCATGGCAGGTTTCGTTGTCCTACTTTTTTTAGGAGCTATTCAATAAATATGATGTTTCGCTCAATCCGTGGTGGATTCAGTGGAGCGCTTGAGAAAGGAAGCCTAAGAAATAATTGAGTAGATGAATAATCGAATCAAGGAAGAAAAGAAGGTTGTAGAACAAATGATTTCTTTGTACTGCCGACAAAAGGAGGGCAATGCAAGTCTATGCCCGGCTTGCAATGAGGTGTTGGAATATGCAATGAAAAGACTCGACCATTGCAGATACGGGAGCAACAAACCTACTTGTAGAAAATGCCCTATACACTGCTATAGTCCTGATATGAGAATGCGCACCAAAGCAATTATGCGTTGGTCCGGTCCAAGAATGTTCCTTTATCATCCCGTTTCAGCGGTTAAACACCTGCTGAGAGAACTATAGAACCGCCCCCTTGAAAGCCTCTTAACCAATTGGTTGTCAATAAAGCATATCTTTTGTTGATAACCAATTGGTTAAGCGTTTTTCTAAGGATGACTAACTGATTATTTTAGTATTGCAACCTCATTTTACGGCGCCGTCTTCACAGATTTGAGTCGAATAGTTGCCTTTTTCAAATCGTTGGCTGTTGCGGTGAGTTGAAGGTTGCCGGCTTTGCGTGTGCTTCTTACCACCACCATCGCACGACCCTTCCACGTCTTGAAGGTATGGCTGCTGTAGGGGGTGGTTTCCTTGATGTCGGCATTGCCCGCGGCGACGATGGTGCCGTTACCCTTGAGACTGAACGAAACTTCATGGCCGGCATTGGGGTCGAGCCGTCCCTCTGCATCGACCACTTCTACGGTTATAAACGAAAGGTCTTGCCCGTCGGCCGAAATCCGGGTTCTGTCGGCCGTGAGTTTGATGGATTTTGCGGCTGATGCGGAGACAAGCAGCTGACGTTCCTTGACGGTCTCGCCTTCCAAACCCTCTGCGCGGAGCTGTCCGGCCATATAGGGGAGTTTGAACACTGCCTTGAATTCGGTGTCGCGCCCGGTGTTTTGCTCGCCTATCAACCGGTCGTTGAGATACAGGCGAACCCGTGGATATTTGGAACAAACCACCACCTCGATGTCTTGACCTTCCCATCCCGGCCAGTTCCAGCTCTCCCACGTGGGGCACACGGCCCACCTTCCAATTCTGATGTTGCCGTTTCCCTGCCAGCCCTGAGGTTCGCGAACGGCCATGTATAGTTTCTTATCGTTGTTCCAGAGCATGTTGCGGTAGTGTCCGATGGGTTTCAACCATCCTGTAAGGTCAATGTCACCGCAGTAGGCGGCATGCCATGGATAGAGCGGCCTTTCATAGTGTTCGCCCGGCACATCGCCCTCATACCACCAACGCCCGATGCCCGACTCACCGAGATAATCGATGGATGTCCATACAAAGTCGCCCACAACGTATGGATAGTCGTGGGCCATTGCCCAATTTCTGAAAGCATCGTTGGGATATGATTCGGTTTGCATCATCACACGGTCGGGCACACGGAGATGGTCGCCGGGAGCCTTGTGAATCATGTAGTTGTAGCCCGTGATGTCGAGTTGGGCAGCCAGTGGGTCGTAAATCTCCCAGTCGCTGTCCCATGCTGCCAGTGCGGAGGTGATGGGGCGGGTGTTGTCCCATGCGTGAACGGCTTCGCGCAGACGGCGCGCGGTAGTCACCACCTCAATCTTTTTGCGCTCGATGACCTCATTGCCAATACTCCAGCAGAAGACGCTGGGGTGATTCCGGTCGCGGCGAACCATCACTTCGATGTCTTTGGCAAACCATTCGTCGAACAGCGTGTGGTAGTCTTGGTCGTTCTTGGCATCCCTCCAGCCGTCGAAGGCTTCGTCGATCACCAGCAGCCCCAAACGGTCGCAGGCGTCGAGAAAAGCTTCCGAAGGAAGGTTGTGTGCTGTGCGCACGGCATTGTATCCGGCCTCCTTCATCAGTTCCACACGTCTTGTCTCGGCACGATCGAAGGCTGCTGCTCCGAGAATGCCGTTGTCATGGTGGGCACATCCGCCGTTGAGCAGAATGGGCTTGCCATTGAGCAGAAGCCCTTGCTCCGCGGAATATTCCACGGTTCTGATGCCGAAAGTCTCGTCCACGGCATCGCCTGTGGACAGTTCGATGTGCGCACGGTAAAGGTTCGGGTGCTCCGGACTCCATGGCTTGGCGTCTTTCACCGTCATGGTTTGTTCCACCTCTTGCTTGCCATGGGCCGGGATGGTAAGGGACGAACGCTGCGACGTGCCGTCGGACAGGGTGGTGGTGAGCTGTACGGTTTGTTGTTCGGCCGACTCATTAGCCACGAGCGTCTTGACCTTTACGGTGTTCAGGTTGGGTGTCGTGATGTGCACACCCCAGTTGTCGATGTGTATCGGCTCAGTGGCAATGAGCCACACATGGCGGTAAATGCCCGAACCGGTGTACCAACGGCAGTTCTTCTGTCGCGAGTTGTCGGCTCTCACAGCCACCACGTTCTTCCCCGTTTGCACCAAGGAAGTGACATCACAATAGAAAGACGAGAAACCGTAAGGATGACCGCCGGCCGATTTGCCGTTGACATAAACTTTGGAGTCCTGATACACACCCTCAAAATATAGCCATAGTTTTTTGCCCTGATAGGCCTTCGTAAGGTCGAAAGTTTTGCGATACCAGCCGATGCCCGTGGGATAATATCCACCATCATTTCCGGCCGGCGCGTCGGCATCCACCTTCATGGTGATGCTCCAGTCGTGCGGGAGATCCACGGGAGTCCAACCGCGGTCTTGAAAAGCCGTTTGCTCCGCATCCTCAACATCGCCTAAATGGAATCGCCAGTTGAAGTCGAAAAGTTGTTGACGGGCCACATGGCCTGTCCCGGCATACATCGAAACGCTGATGCCGAGCATCAACAGTAGAAGTAGTGTAAGTTTTTTGGCACCGACTTGATAACCTCCTTGAATGCTAACATCCCCATTACCATTGGTGCATAAAGTAACATTGCTCTTCATATATTTAGTCTTTTGCTATTTGCCTTGGGGTTTTTGATAGATTACTTAAGTAGTCATACTCTTTTTATATCGTTCCTGTCGTGCAAAGTCATTGATGTCTCTCGTCACTTCTACCAAATCTCCGAGTTTATACTTCTTCATTTTCATGGTTTCTTCTTACCTTTCAGTTTTCTAATCTCCTTGTCGAAGTCGGAGTCTATCCGCTGTGTTTTGTTGAAAATGTCGTATTCCCTTTCTGCTTTTGCTTTAGCTTGCGAAGCGGATATAGAGCCTTTGTTCGGGAGAATTTTATAGTCGTTGAAGCTCAGAAACTTATTGACACTGGCGGCAAACTGCTCCATTGTGAAGCTGTTTCGACGCTCGATCTGATTTTCGATATAGTCGAAGTATGAGGTGACGGCACGCTCCAATTGACGAATTTCTTTTTCCTGCAAATAGTTCTTGGCTATGGAAACGTCAGACTTGAGCACTCTGCCATCCGGTGCATTCTTCCATGTTGTCAAGCCCATGTGTTCTTTGGTGTGGTCTGCCTTAGTGTCGATAATCTCTGCTGCTGTCTGTCCGGTGATGGCATAATGAAAGCGGTTTTGCACCATGGCATAAAACTCCTTGGTGGTAGGAGCGTATCGGTCGTAGTCAATACTACACTCTGCGTATATATCTGTAATCTGTTGCCAAATGCGCCTCTCACTGGCACGAATGGAGCGTACCCTCTCCAGCAGCTCACGGAAGTAATCCTTGCCGAAAACAGCCATCCCCTGCTTCAAGCGGTCATCGTCGAGCACAAAACCTTTGCGAATGTATTCAGTAAGAATTTTAGTCGCCCATTGACGGAACTTCGTCGCACGAGCAGAGCTGACACGATACCCTACGGCTATGATGGCATCAAGGTGGTAAAAGTCAACCGAAGAAGTTTGTGTCTTCCCTTCTATAGCTCCGTGTCGAGTGGTTATTTCCATTTTGGAAACAACCACTTCTTTTCGAAGCTCCTTTTCCTCAAAGATGTTTTTCAAATGCTTGCTGATGGCCGGAATGCCAACACCAAACAGTTGCGCCATCGCCTTTTGTGTACACCAGATGGTTTCGTCTTTAATAACGACTTGGACTTTCCCCTCTTCATCAGGGAGATTGTATAGCAAGAATTCTATTTTGTTATTCATGGGTGTCAATATTTATCTGTAGATTTAATTTATTCCATGATAGAATATATACAGCTATAAAGTTACGGTTTTTATAGCGTTGCCCCAAGAAAAATGACAATTATTGTTCTGTGTGAATCCATTCTTTCAAAGTATCCATTTTTCACAGAGAAAGAGATAATCTTTATGGCATCAAATCAAGGTTCTTTGAAGTTGTACAAAACAAGGAGGCAGAAAGAGCCTTGCTCGTTTGAACGTTTTAATGCACTATTTTTATTACCATAAAACTTGACAAAAGGTCTCTGATGCTTGGCGAATTTGAAAACGGGAAAGAGTTGGGCCGGAATATTGAAAATATGAGCAGGTTTTGTAATATTGTGGCAATCAGTAGGTTATGGAATTTTGCGTTTTGTCGTGCATATTTTGCTATCCGAAGCGTCTGCGATTAAGGCTTATTGATGGTGCGATCAAAGCTTAGTGGCCATTCGGTTAGGGCTTAGTGATGGTGCGGTTAGGCTTTCGACGCACCATGAATAGATAGCAAACGCAACAGGATGAGAGTTTGGGCTTGGTATCATCATTGATTTTCGGTTGAAAACATGGCGCAAAAAATCCTGGAACATCAAATTTCCAGGACCCTTTTTTAGTGAAGTTTTCCTGACACCCTGTGCCTGCCACGGGCCGGTTGGGGGCGTGCATTCGGTTGATGAAAGGCTGCCGAAACCTATCTGAACAATCCATCAAAAAAACTTGATTGCCCATGACCGAGCAAAAGATGGTGTGTTCGGACAGGTTGCAACAACTATTGAGGCTCGGGGCTTTTCCTATCCCACGCTCAGCTTCTCATCTTTTTGAATGAGGCGTATCCATATGCGATAACTACCAGGAAGCATAAGAAGGGGAGTGAATATGACCAATTGACTGCGGGATAGCCCATGATAACGCCTTGGTCGATGATCATTCCCTGTAATGGTGGAAGCAGGGCACCTCCCACGATGGCCATGACGAGGAACGCCGCGCCGAAAGGTGTGTCGCGGCTGTCGACCTGTTGCAATGCTATGCCATAGATGCATGGGAACATAATCGACATGAAAAGGCTGATGCCTATCAGGAAATACAACCCAACCATACCATGGATGGCGATGGCTCCTATGGAACACAAGGCAGCACCAATTCCAAAGGCTGACAACAGGAGACTTGAGTTGACGTATTTCAGCATGTATGTTCCGATAAAACGGCCACTGAGGAACAATATCATGGCTACGATGTTGAACATCTGGGCGTTGGCCTTGTTGATGCCCAAATTGTCGGCATACTGGATAATGAAGGTCCATGTCATGATTTGGGCCGCCACATAACACATTTGGGTGAAGACTCCCCAGCGATACACTGAATTGTCCCAGAGCTTATGCAACGATTTCTTCATGGTATGGTCCTCGGGGGTGCCTGATTGGCTGTTGGTTGGCATCTTGGTGAGCAGGATGATAACAAACATCAGCAGCACAACAAGTCCTATGGCTACATACGGATCTCTGATCACTGCCAAGTCGTGAAGACGGATGTTGCTTTTCTCTGCTGCCGAGAGCGAGGGGAAGATGATTTGCCCCATGTCGTCACGGCGATCTGACCAGAGATTCGGGAGGACGATAAACGAGGCAACGGCCATTCCGGTTAACGACCCCATGGGATTAAA
>CAYVGR010000133.1:0-7083 GCA_964450065.1 uncultured Prevotella sp.
TTCGGCAACGAGGCACTCAGCCTGGTTACCATGGTCTCCATCATGGTATATTCGGCAAGCTTCATGTTCTCGTGGGGACCCATTTGCTGGGTACTCATCGCAGAGATATTCCCCAACACCATACGTGGCAAGGCCGTGGCCATAGCCGTGGCATTCCAGTGGATTTTCAACTGGATTGTGAGTAGCTCGTTTGTTCCCATGTTCAACATGCACTTGCGTGAAGGCGACCACTTCGGACACTGGTTTACTTACGGACTCTATGGTACGATATGTATTATTGCAGCAATCTTTGTCTGGAAAATGGTGCCTGAGACCAAAGGCAAAACTCTTGAAGACATGAGCAGGCTGTGGCGTCCCGACAAAGAAACTACCAACAAGTAGTACCACACAACTATCTCATTCGGGACCGAAAAGCAACCATGCCGTGATTTGCGGTGCTTGATTGAAGAATGACAAGCCTTACTTGTAGGAAACAGAGAAGATGAAAAAACTATTTTCACTGATTTTATTACTGGCATGCGTGGTGCTCCCGACACTCGGGCAGCGCCACGAGATAGTGAGCAGTCGCATTGCATCGCTGCAGGTGGTGGCCGGAGACAATTGGATGGAACTGCCCGTGATAACCTTGGGACAACAAACGCCAATCGTCATTTCATTCGACGACCTCACCCACGACTACCACCGTTACGCCTATAAGCTGGAACATTGTGAGGCCGACTGGACAGTATCAGAGGAAATCTTCGAGAGTGATTATTGTGAGGGATTTGCCCAAGGGAATACGATAGAAGATTTTAAGCAATCCTTGAACACCAACCAACTATACACCCATTACCGACTAAGCATTCCCAATGAAAGATGCAGCATCAAGATTGGAGGCAACTATAAGGTAACAGTGTACGACGAGCACAACGAAGATGCAGTAGCATTTACGGCTTGCTTTATGGTATTGGAACC
The DNA here is from genome assembly GCA_964450065.1 of uncultured Prevotella sp. Lineage (GTDB taxonomy): Bacteria > Bacteroidota > Bacteroidia > Bacteroidales > Bacteroidaceae > Prevotella. The sequence continues at coordinate 955 of CAYVGR010000133.1, forward strand.
CAGGATGGGTGTAAATATGGAGATGACAACCAATACCGATGCTGACATCAACGGTCGTCATCAGCAACTTTCGGTGAAAGTAGACTACGGCAGCGTGAGAGTGACCGACCCTTCGGCACAGGTAAAAACCGTGATCATGCAAAATGGGCGCTGGGATAATGCTGTGGTGAACTCCAAGCCACAATACATCAACTACAACGGATTAATGTGGAACCATAGCCGTGACCTGATTTTCGATGGAGGCAACGAATACCGTAAGTTTGAGATGCTCGACATGAGCCACACTACCATGGGTCTGGAAAGCATGACATGGGACGGTAACATGTATCATGCCATGATTTGGACGGATGATCCACGACCGACCTACGTATATGACGAGGATGCCGACGGTAGCTTTTACATACGCAATTCCAACAACTGGGACAACAACGTTCTTTCGGAATATGCCATGGTGCACTTCCGGCTTGCCTCCCCACGCCTACCCGGTGAGGTGTATCTTAACGGTGTATGGACCCACGATCGGTTTCTTCCAAAATACAAAATGCAATGGAACGAGGCCACAAAGATTTATGAAGCAAGTGTGTGGCTCAAACAAGGATATTACAACTACCAATATCTTCTAAAACAAGCCGATGGGCGAATGGTGCCAGTACCGTCGGAAGGGAACTTCTACCAAACCCAAAACGCCTATCAAATGTTGGTGTATTTCCGTGGAATTGGTGAACGCACGGACAGATTAGTGGGGTATGGGAAAATAGATTGATATATACAAGCTACCTTCTGTCATCAGAAAAACTGTCAAAGCAACGCCAACTCTTTGCTTTGAACAAAAAGAATTATAGGCAATAAACGACGTCTTTCTCACGCGACTTAGGCGAAACTCTAATATCTGTTATCTTTCCGCTTTTCAGCCTACCTTCAATAGTTGTCTTTCCCTTGGCATGCAATTTGAAATGCACATCCCAACCACGTGGCCATGCCGGAAAAAGCAGAATCTTGTCACCCACTTCTTGCATCAACATTTCCTGCAATCCGATCATGCCACTACCGCCCCAGTTATGGTCTGGTGTCCAGTCGTGACCAGGACCCCAAAAAGCCGGGAAACGATGTGGCCCATTACCCAATTTCATTTTGTTGTATTTCACAGCATCGTCGACAAGTCCCAGGCAAGCAGCCCACACATTAGCCTGTTCCCAACTCTCCACCCCTTTGAACTCCTGTACATAAGGGTCGTAGTTCCATGTATTGAGAGCCACCTGTAAGCTGTCACGTCCAATGCCAAACTTGCGCCATGGAAAAACCGGATACATCATCATAGGTTCAACATTGTTAACACGCGCCCATACCACGGCCGGAGATATAACCCGATGCCCGTCTACTTCTCGATAAGATATATCCGGCCACAACGACTGCATCTTGCGATACTTGGATACCAAGGCCGTATCTTTCCTGTTTTCAACAAGATACTTCACCAATGACGCATTGACCGTGCGCAGAGCCAAAGTTGTTGAAGTGGCATTATAAGCCATCTTGAAGGTCTCACCGGCCGACCCGGGATAAAGCACAAGATGCCCATTGTCGTCCAATTCACGTCTGCCCAACTTCCGAGCAATGTAACGATAATGCTCTTCAAAGAAATCGAGCGATGACTGTATCAGCGGAAGGTAAGTGTCGACATCCTCATTGGCATACTCGCCCCGCTCCAAAGCCATCTGGCAAAATTCCAAAACAGTGTCCCAACTATATTCTAACCAAGCATTATACTCCAAGCCTGGGTCAAAGTCAGCTGGTCGCTTTTTAGAATATTCATCGTATTCGGGTAGACCAAAGTTTTCAAGTTGTTCAGTAAAACAAGCTCCACCATGGTTCCAGTACACCTGACAACGCAGCTGAGCTGTTTTCAAAATGCGCATATAGAAGTCGAGTTGTTGTTGCATGATGTCAGTATCTCCCGACTTCAAAAGCGGCCAATACAGCAGGCGTTGGTTTTGTGCAGTATGTGTACCCCCGCCCCAACGTCGATAATCAGGCGTAAATTTGTATTCCGGATTGGCATACACAGGGTCGAAACAGAATAATCCACCATTAAACTTCGTGGGCCATTCGCTCTTCGCATTACAGCCCATCATATATCTGAAGAGCGTGTAGTTACGTGTGATTTCAGCACACTCTCCCTCACCCTCAATAAAACTCCGCTGCCAAAATTCGTTCCACCATTTCATGGATTGCCGAACATCTTGCTTAACATTAATGCTCGACTCCGTGGCATTCAACTGCTTTTGCCAATCAGAAAAACTCCCCTGATGATTAGCCAACGTAATATGAAACGCATGCTTTTTAGCCGATTTCATCGACTCAAAGCACCACGCACGATAATCAGTGTCTCGGTATATACCATCTTTTACCTGCTTAAACTTCAAATTATCACCTATCAGACGTCCTCCTGAAATCAGGCGTCCAAGTGGATCATACATTTGAGACTTAAACTTTGAAAGTTGCTGCTGAGCCACAGTAGCATCAAAAACCGTGCTATCCGCATTCTGGTGGTAGAATAATATGGAACCGGCCGACGGTCTGATCGTATCCTTACGTGTCACCGTGCCTTTCGGAACGCCAAACTTATAAGATGTCTGGAAACTTTCGCTCTTGCCTATTTCTCGGTCACGATAACGCCAGCTCTCGTAGTCTACACTGAGGTTCGTATTGATATTGCCATCTATGGAAACATGGATAACAGGCTTGAACACGTCTGCCCAAATTCTAATATTACGACTTCCGTCAGATATTTCCACATAGCCATCATTTAATTTCAGGCGTTGTTCAAACAACATGGATGAAGTCTGAAGTGCCGGTGAAAATTTAATACGGAACCTGCCTTGCTTTAACAATGTGTTCAACTCATCGAAAGCCCCACTATGACTTACATAAAACAGTATGTCTCCGTTTTCCACCCAAACATTCATGCCTACGCCTCCTCCGCCACACGGCATGGATTCTGAAGAATTTTTACTGGGTGTTTTCCATACGTAGTCCGCTGGTGCAGCTGTTAATAAAGCAGCGCACCAACAAAGTATGTTCAATATAACGATGCCTTTTCTCATCCAAACAGCCTCTACTATGATTTCCCACTTGCCACGTTCGCGGTGGAACGCAGTCTCAACATGCCACGGTGAACCAAATTCCTAACCGAATGATAGTTCATTTGCATAACTTCGCAAATCTCTGTATACTTGCGTTCCTCTATAAAATACATCTGGAAAGCTTCGCGCTGACGCGGGGTAAGTTTGTCGAGCATGTTCTGTGCATGCTTTCTTGCATAGTGTTCCTGCTCCGTGGCAATATACCCACTCTCCACCCCCTCTGTGACTCTCTTCTCCAACAACTCATCGGCTGGTGTGTCAGTAGAAAACGCTTGCTTGCGGAATTCGTCCACAAGTCTGTTTCTTAAAGAGACGATAAGATATGCTCCTATCTTGCTTACCTGTGGAGGAGACTTGCGGTTAAGAAGTCGTACAAAGACATCTTGGATACAGTCCTTGATCAGTTCGGTATCTCTCGTAAGGCAACGTCCATAGTTCAGCATCATATTCACATACATATTATATAAATGTGAAAATGCTGTATCATCACCTTGCTGATATGCCTGCAAAAAAATGAGCGCTTGCTCTTCTTTACTTTGAGTTGAGGTTTTCATTAAAGCAGATTTAGGTTTTAAGTGTGTTGCAAATTTATCTATTGAGGAGCAAAACACAGGGTAATATTCGATAAAATACTGGTAAAATCTGGTATTTAAGCAACTATTATGCCCCTATTACACCTCACAGCCTAAACATGTACCCAAAAACCAAACTTAGGGTTATCCAAACAATTCTGATTCATATTGATATCATATAGTTATAAAATATAACGTGAACGGTATAAATACATAGCTTTTGTTCTATTTATATCCTAAACAACATATGTAAAAACAGGTATTATAGGCCAAATATTCAGCATCCTCATTATCAATGGATATTCTCTCTTACATCATGATGCCTTCATATGTAAAAAATAAATAATCAAAAACCAGTATCTGTTTTTGGAGCTTCCAGAGAAAAAAGCGCCATGTTTTGACCGATATTTTTTGCCGGGACGACATGAAAATATCCTTGGCCTTGCGTTTAGCATCTCATTGTAATGCGTTACGGGCTTAAAGGTCACATAAAAGAAGCCTGATCACAGTGCGATGAAGCCTTCATCGTACAGCCATTCGATATCTAATCGCAAGCGGCAAAACAACACGCACGGCCTCTCCTTGTACAACACGCTGATTATCAACAGTATACGATTTTATTCATATTTTAAGAATTTCAGACCGAAGTAAGTTTATTTTTGAATACGAGAAGCATAAGAGGGTGTTTGTAAAGAAAAATATGAGTTTTCATGTCTAAGCGATTTGCAAAACGAGAATAAAAAGATTTAAATCGATCATCAACTAAGACAATGTCTCTTGATCTTATAGACAAAACGCATATTCGTTCGTTCTATTAGCAATGCATGACTCCTTCCTATAAAGGACAAGATGCCCTATCAATTCTTTACAAGGAATCAGAAGGTACGAAACTATAAAGACAACACTGAAAAATAACAAAACAGCAATAATGAAAAAAATATTTTTTATCCTGTTCAGCGTTCTGTTTTCTCTTGCGTCAACAGCACAAGACAACGTGGAAACCCAGCGACAGTATCTCTCTGGGCATGGCTGCGACGACATGGTGGAATGGGACTTCTATTGCACCGATGGTCGCAACTCCAAAAAATGGACCAAGATTGGTGTACCTTCATGCTGGGAACTTCAGGGCTTTGGCACCTATCAATATGGCATACGTTTCTATGGCAAGGCAGAGGCTGAAGGCATTGCCGACGAAAAAGGGCTTTACAAGTATGAGTTTGAACTTCCCCAAGCATGGGCAGGAAGCCAAATAGAACTGGTATTCGAAGCGGTAATGACCGACGCAAAAGTAACCATCAATGGCAGGAAAGCCGGCAGCGGAAAGCACCAAGGGGGCTTCAGCAGGTTTTCATTCGACGTGAGCGACCGTATCTTCTTTGGCAAAAAGAAAAACCGACTCGAAGTAGAGGTGAGCAAAGAAAGTGCCAACAGTCAGGTTAACCTGGCTGAGCGTCGGGCCGACTACTGGAACTTTGGCGGCATATTCCGTCCAGTGTTCATCGTTCGCAAACCTGTTCTGAACATCGACCGAGTGGCCATAGATGCCGGGATGGACGGCAGGTTTCAGGCCGACTGCTATTTGAGCAGAGCCGTAAACGGAGGCCGCGTGAAAACAGAAATACTCGATAGTAGGGGTGAGGTAGTGGCATCCAACAATGTGTCAGCACGTGGAAGCGATCATGCCACAATAGATTTCAAGGTCAACAGTCCTAAGCTTTGGACAGCCGAGACTCCCAACCGATACACCGCAGTGTTCTCCTTGACCGACGCTTCGGGCAAATTGCTCCACTGCGAACGCCAACCCTTTGGTTTCCGAACTATTGAATATCGTGCTTCAGACGGAGTTTATATCAACGGAAAAAAGGTAATATTCAAGGGAGTAAACCGTCACAGCTTCCGTCCTGAAACTGGCAGAACTCTCTCCAAGGCCAAGAACGTAGAAGATGTGGAGCTTATCAAGAGCATGAATATGAATTCCGTGCGACTGAGTCACTATCCTGCCGACCCCGAGTTCTTAGATGCTTGCGACTCCCTGGGACTCTATGTGATGAACGAACTGAGCGGCTGGCATGCTGCACATTCTACGATAGTGGGCAAGCAACTGGTCAGGGAACTGGTGGCGAGAGACCAAAATCATCCGAGCATTATTTTCTGGAGCAATGGCAATGAGGGGGGCTTCAACTATGAATTAGAGCCCGATTTCCACTTTTGGGACAAGCAAAAACGTGTTGTCCTGTACCCTTGGGCCAACCGAAATGGCTTTGAGACCAAGCACTATAGGTCGTGGGGAGAAACCCAAGATTACATGCGCCAGCCCGAAATATTCCTCCCTACCGAATTCTTACATGGTCTTTACGACGGCGGTCACGGTGCCGGCTTGCGCGATTACTGGCAGATGATGATGAGCAACGAGCGTT
>CAYVGR010000134.1:0-7082 GCA_964450065.1 uncultured Prevotella sp.
AAAAGTAATTATTTTACTGATAATCAATAAGTTAAATGTTTTCAAGGGACGACTAATTAATGTATTTTATGATTGAGGGGGAGTAAAATACTTACCTTTGTACCAAATTATTTTAAGGGTATTATTCACACACGATACCTTTTTATTGACAGGTTAATAAACATAATAATTACAAGATGAAGAAACCTTATTTTTCTCCAAGCATTTTAGTGCTCGCATCACAAGGCAATGCTGGGCCAAACATTGGTTCAGGCGATGATGGTGCAGAGTTGCAGCCAGAAGAAAATGATGATGATGGCTCAACTCAACCGGCTAAGTGGTCATTGTTTGAGTAGTGCATGGGTTACACATGCAGGCATGCTTTGACTATCTATGCTATGCTGAACGCACAGTTCATGGGTAGCATGTGAGATGAACAACAAAACAAATTTATTGATATCAACGATGAGAAATTATTTACAACGAATGGCGTTATTGCTGTTGATGTTGCCATTATGCATGGCCGTGTCGGCGGTTACATTTGTCAATGTGACTTCCGAAAACAGCAAAGTGACGAAGGTTGACGTGGGCGAACAGCTAAGCAGCATCACGTTGACCGTGACGTTGGGTGCCGACGAGGCACTTAACGGACAGGCACAGTTGCGGACCAGTACCAACGAGACAGACCAAGTCAATAATGGGAGTGGTCTTCTTTCGGACAATGTGCTGAAACAGAAATCCACAAATCCCAACGTGTGGGAAATAACATGGCTGAACGTGCCGGTAGGGAAATATAATATAAGGTATATTTCCAGCAATCAGGTGGAACGGCACACACATTCCTGCACGACGTGGAGATAGTGGAGATACCTTCAACAGATCCTCCTGTTATCTCGTTCAAGGTGAAAGACGCCACGTGCAACACGTCGCCAACAGACACCAAAAATGGTAGCATAACAGTGAATGTGGAGAAGGGCGTAGCTCCTTTTTCCTATAAAGCCACCATTCATCACGCAGACAACACAACTGAGGAGAAGACCTTGGAGAACACCCCGAACCGTGCATGGATTGTAGATGGATTGGCATCGGGCGAGTATATCGACGTGACTGTTACTGATTCGAAAGGCAAGACCGTCACCAAAAAGTCTGAGTTGGTGGGCTTCGGCAAGACAACTGTGTCTTTCGGGCAGGATATTTTCATCAAGCAGACAGGCGATTGCACGTTTGATTATTACCTCAGGGCAACCATTAAAACGGAAAACCAAGACGCGCTGGATGCTCAGACCGAACTTTTGGCGCAGACATTGAAGTTGCGTAGTTACGCCGATAAGAAATATTACGATGTGGAACATGTGCCGGCTTACGACATGTCGGTGCCAGGTTATTCAAGCCAGTACTATCGTTTTTACAAGGTTGCATCTGATGTCAACCTCTCGTCACAACGATATAATAGAATTTTTGGCTTAAAATATTCTACCCTTTGTGATGGAGAAAAAACAACGCGTGACTACCATGCGCATGTGCGTACACTTGATAAAATGATGAACTTTAGCACTTCGTCAAAGGGAAGTTTGAACCCTGCTGACTGTTCTTACCAAGACGCTAAGTTCACCATTAAGTATGATTTTAAGGGAGGGTATAGTCGTGGCAACGATGATGACTATATTTTTTCTTATTATTTCATGGACGAAGCGCACCGCTATGCCAAATTGTTTAAGCAAAATGAGGATGGCACTTACCCTGCCACAGCAGTCAAGGAGGATGTGCCTATGCCCATCAATGAGTTTGATACCCGATGGTCGCAGACAATAGAAGTGGCAGAACCGGGAACGTATAAATTCGTATATGGCTCTGATTGCGACCAAGTGCGTATAGAAAAGGAAATTGTGATTGAGCCCATCAAGCCTGAATTTAAGGATGTAAGCGATTGGATGTCACCTACTATAAACAAGGAGTTGGGAATACATGGCAATACCGCTGGCTTGGCAATAGGGCTTGCTAATGTTTCTGCCCCATAGACCCTGACCGTGAAACGCCTTGATGACAAGAGAGAATTTGTCATAACCGACTTTGCGGATGACAAACCGTACACCAAGCACATTGATTTCCCACAGGATATAACCTACGACAAGTTGCGTGACGCTTATTTCATCGCCGACCTGCCTGCTGGCAAATATGCGTTGGATTTGAAAGACAATTGCAACAATACCGCAACCTATAACTTTGAAATCCCGGAGAGCAAGCTCCAGCATTACAAGCCCAAGCGCGACGAGGGCTACAAGGACGGAGTGTATGTAGGAGTTGATTGCGATGGCAACAATGTTGTGAAGTTCGATTTCGGTCCGGAAGGAGACAATGTTGCCTATGCTTATAGAGCCAGCACAGGGGAACGAGGAGCGTCGAGTAGCAGAAAGACATGGGCATCTAATGTAGATCCTATCACTCCATTGGAAAAACTGACCGGCACCAACTATTTCGGTGCTGGCTTTGCTCCGAGTTTATATAATGGACGCAGTTATTCTGATGGGAACAACATTTATTCTGCCATAGCGAAAGAAGACAGATACTATAATAGTGACGAGCTTGTCATCCGCCCTAATGAGCCAGGCGATTATGCCCGCAAGACATATACATTTGATTTCGACGATTATGCTGGCAAGGCAGCGTTCGAAGCATTTGGTGCCATGTGCAATCGCGATGGTAGTGGTACCGGTATGGTGAGTGTTGGCGTCGCTAAAGGTGTGAATGTAAAGTTGCCCGTTAAGTACGAATTGTATAAGACGGAGGATGGTTCGACCCTAACAGGAGAGCCGCTTCGAACTTACGAAGCCACCAGCACACAGGATGCTCTCAATGTAGTATGGAAAGATGTGGAGGTAGGGAAGTACCTCGTTCGTACCATTTATAACCGCACCTGCGAAGGAAAGAAATTTGTTCAGGTATCACCTACCGACATACCAGAGCCTTCGGTGGAATCTGAAAACGGTTTCGAGGTGAAGAGCATTATCAACCTTGACATTACCGACGGTATGAAACCGCTGCATCTTTATTTGCCAGTTTCACCTTATATATATAATGTGGAATGGTACGACATTACCAACACTCCCGAAAAGAAAGTGTTTGACGGTAACGATATCAATGTGACATTCAACGAGCCAGGGGTGTACACCTATCAGGTTCGCACCACGTTTACTGACCGCACATCGTGTCCGGGAAGCTCAGGTGGTGACCGAATTGTGAAGTTCTACGTAACGAAGACCGACAAACCCAACTACTGGGTAGGCTCGACGAGCGAAGATTTCAGCACCGCTTCCAACTGGACAGCAAACAAGGTTCCTGCCGATAACGAGGACATCGTGTTTGCTACGGAAGAGAATAACAACGGACATGCAGCCGAAAGAGATTGCCGATTGACAGAAGGAGCGTCTCCTCGTACGTTTACGGCGGCCAGCTTGATTAACGAAAGTGGTAAGGCGATGATTGTTCCAGCAGGTAGTGCCTTGGTGGTTAATAGTGGAACGGTGGGCTTCGCGCATGAAACCAAACAAGATGGAAGCGTAGATCCTGTTCGCTTGAAGATTGAGACATCCGCTGAAGATGTGCCAAACGGAACATTCATTGCGAAATATCCCGGGGCGGCATCAGACAAAGTATATGCCGAGGTGCAAATGTATGTTAGGTCACGTAAGCTTGCGCAGCCTACATCATGGACAGATAATTTGGAAGGTTCGCCTACCAAGGGAACGACTTTCCCTGTGAAATATACGGACCAATTCTTTGGAATACCGTTCCAAGAGATGTCATCGGGCATGCTCGGTGGTTCATATATTTACAAATATGATGAGGCACACAACGCTCAAAACCAGTTCTATCAAAAGTTTGTTGGTTTGAAAGCTAAGGCACCGATGACTGCTTTTGCGGGCTATTCAATTCGTAATGCGTCTACAACGCCTAAGATGAAAACCCTGAATGATACCTCAACTTTAACAACGCGACGCTGACGCTCACCCGAAAGGCACCGAAAGTGAATGGCGCCACAAATCAAAGCGATGCCGTGAATTATTGGGGGTTGGGTCAAAACCTATTTGGAAACTCCTATACGGCACCCATAAGCGCAGCGGCTTTGGCACAAGTTGTCGCATCCAATACGAATGTGGAGCAGACCGCTTACCTGTATCATACAGGCAGTGGGAAAGACTGGGGAGATAACTTCGAAACTGGTGGCGAAAACGGAGCGGGTTCTTACAAGGCCGTTCCATTGAAAGCCGCTTCTGAGTTGACTTACAAAGTCATTCCTTCCATGCAAGGTTTCTTGTTGAAATTTACGCCAAAGGAAGTCAAACCAAATGGTGACGACGCAGTTTTGACACTGGATTATAACAGTGTCGTGACATTAGATGGCAATAGTCCACAGTTGGCTAAGCGTTTTGGTGTTGCTCCAAGCGAGACTTCTGGTTCTGTGAAGTTTGAGCTAACTGGTGAGCATGCACACGAGACGATGTGGTTGTTGGAGAATGCCAATACATCTGACGACTTTGACAACGGTTGGGATGGTTTCAGACTTGGAGCCGAATCCATGCCTACAACCATCTATTCCAATGCCAAACCAGGTATGTTGCAGGTAAACACCACGGACGATTTGACCAAGGCCAATATCACCGTGAAGACAGGAAAGGCTGGCAGTTACACCATGACCCTTACCCGTAATAGACTCGACCAATATGCCGACTTGAAGCTTGTCGACCTAAAACTGCAACAGTTGATACCGTTTGATGGTAACAGACTGTCTTACATGTTCACCGCTGGTGAAGGCGAGATGGCCACAGACCGATTTACGTTGGTCAACACCACGGCAACATCGTTTGCAGATTGGGCAACGAGCGTATCGTCCATAGAAAACGATATGGAAGGTGAAGTCAGTGTTTATACGTTGTCAGGACACATGGTGGCACGGTTTAATCTGCCCCAAGACAAGAACCTGATGAAGAATAGTATGAAACGAGGAGTTTATATCTTATCGGTTAAGAATGGTACGGTGACTAACAACCGAAAATACATCGTTAAGTAATAACTGCTTCTCTCATTTATTTATCAAAAGAGGTAGCTTCCCAATTCATGGAGGAAGCTACCTCTTTTGATTGTACGTATTGGATGCTTACGGTGATGTAGCACAACAATGAAAAAGATGCCGGAAAGCATGGTTAGTCATCAACTAATGTTGCAGGCCTGCTATGTGCCGTCGGTGCTATTGGCGGCTAATGACAAATACGACATGACCGGAAATTTGCTTGGCGATAAGGCCAGCACGGTGGTTTTTGACAACAGCAAGCTGAAAAGCGTGGTGCCCGACTTCAAGGCAGAGGTGAAATACCGAGACGGAGTGAAGCTGGTCGTGGACTACATCTTGAAACACGAGGAATGTCAGGTAGCTGACCCGGAATTTGACTTGTGGTGCGATCACGTGATGGCAGTGATGCAAGAAGCATCGCGCAAGATTGCAGCTGTCACGGTATAAAGACCGAATGATCTCCAAAGATATGCCAGCCGGTTGTTACTTGCCTGTGATGCGCTGTGCTGCCACTGTGTAGGTACATATCATGCACAGTAAGAGCGCCTATGTTCTGTTTTTGTCCTGATTATCAATACAGAAGATACTATGTGTGCAAAATCAAATCATGAAGAAAGTAAATACGTATAGCTTATTGAAAACAATCGATTTCAATTAATTTTGAGAATCCTTCTTTGAAAGGTAATATATCTGTTTTTCAAATTCCAATAAATTTCGAGGATCAACATTGATGTCCATTAACGTTCCATTAGGGGCAATCAATCTATATGCTGGATAAGATGTTACTTTCATATATTTCTCAAGTAATACTTGTTGATGACGGGGTAAATTATAATGTACGCAGTTTTCCTTGGTCAGTTTATATTCCAGAATCGTGTTTCGCCATGATTTTTCCGGACTGTTATTAGCAAAATACATAAAAACCATATTGTATGGAGATAATTTGTCATAGAGAACCTCACTATGTGACAAAGCTTCTTTACATGGACCGCACCATGTTCCCCAAATATCTATGAGTATATAGTGTCCTCGATACGGCTCTGTTATTTTTGCCAACAATTCCCTGCCGTCACTAATTCCTGCCACATCATCATTGGATTTCAAGTATTTTACATTGTTTCCTTTTAGTTGCTCCATAGATAGATATTTAAGATGCTCACTCATAATAGCATCTTTGGCGGTAGTCATACTTATGTCTGTATTCAGACAAGCAAGCAAAGGTTGGGACAGAGATTGACGATTTGTATTTATGATTTGAAAATAACGACGTGCCAACAGAATGTCCTTTAAATCTTGATCGCAGCCCAACGAGTCAATGACCTGCTTATATATTTTTAGTTTTGCCACTTCAATTTGCGTGGCATACTTTTGCGACAACATGATAATAGCATCCCAAATATTTGTATTCTTGTCTCGATACATCTCATATATTTTTCTCTTCTCTTCGTCATTAACTATCTTTTCAAGGTGATGCTGCATTTCGTCTATGATTTGGTCCCATTTTGCACCTAAATTCTTTTCAGCGTCAGTTAAGTGTACGTTGCATAGCTTTTCTGCAGCATCAAGTTCTTCTGAAAAGGTGCTTGGAGTGTAATTGCTTACCATATCTTCCATAAACCAAATCATTTCTCGATATAAAGAATATGGGTGTAATGGACTTTTCCAAAAGTTTTGATAAAGATAATCGCAGAGGTATTTTGGCAATTTAAAAGAGGAAGTCATATACTTAGACTGACTTATTGTGTATGCCTCCGCAAATTTCAAAGTCATTCTGGTATACTCTTTGAAGCGACTTGAAAGATTAGAATGTTGGTTAATAAGTTCATTAAGCGACCGATAGACATTGTTTTTGTTATGTTCTAATTTTTTCATAAAACAGGTGAAATCTTCTGATTCATTCTTCCCTTTAAATGTTGGGAAGAAATTTGTCCGCAGAAGTTCATTTTGCAGACGTGCACTTGTGCCCATAAAAAACCTTTCACCTGTTTGATAGTCACAAAGTAGAAAGTAAGTCTCACCAGGCTCAAACACTGAC
>CAYVGR010000135.1:0-7067 GCA_964450065.1 uncultured Prevotella sp.
GTTGCAAATCTTTGATTTCGCTCATAAAAATTAAATTTAAAAGTTAGTATTGTGTCTCTATAGTTCGTTCGTTATATTGTTCCTATGACAGTGAATCCCTATGCTTGCCACTTGTTCATTCTATCTTGTTGGGGACGGGTTGGAGGAGGGGAGCCTCCTTTTTGTAAAGTTGAGAGCCATCCATGCGTAAATGCCAAGCAATACGACCAACAAGGTCTGCACACTGTGTACGATAAGCACGAAAAACAATGCGTCGTTCGATGCCACACCATAGAGTATCAGCATGGTTTTCACTGCAAAATGCCAAGGCCCGGCACCGTTTGGCGTGGGTACGAGCACAGCTATCGAGCCTACGATAAATGTGACGATGGCACAGTCGAAGCCAAGTGCGGAAGTGGCATCAAAGCAAAAGAATGTGAGATAATAGTGCAAGAAGTAGCTTGCCCAAATGGCTATGGTGAAGAATATGTAGAGTGGCACGTTCCTGACGTGTCTCACAGACATCACACCTTGAATCAATCCCTTAAACACATCTTTTACCTTATTATATACAGACAGACTTCTCACCAAGAAATATAGCAGCACCAGCACGGCTATTCCGCACACGGCTGTAACCAGCCACCCTGCAGTGGTGAAGCCGGCCAATATTTCGTCCATACGGGTACCTGTTGTTTGGAAAAACTTGTCGAACACGGTGAACTGCGTGAGCAGCGTTACTCCGACAATGATCATGACCAACAGGGAGTCGATGGTACGCTCGGTAACCACTGTGCCCAAGGCTTTGAGAAAGGGCACGTTGTCCCAACGTTTCAGCACTCCGCAGCGTGCAAACTCGCCAATGCGGGGAACCACAAGGCTCGCCGCGTATGACAGAAATATGGAATTGACCGATACCGAGGTTCTGGGGCTTTCGCCAAGGGGTTCCAAGGCTTGTTTCCAGCGCCAGCCGCGAAAGGCCTGAGCCAAAATGCCAAAGGGAAAGGAGAGCAACATCCACCACCAGTTCATTTCGTGCATTACCACGTTTTCGACACGCTTGAAGTCGAAATCGCGATACATCCAATAGAGGATGGCACTGCCTAAACATAATGACAGGGCAATCTTGAATATTTGGCTGGTGGTCTTTTTCGTTTCCATTTGATTCACAAAGATAATGCAAATCGCCCGAAATGCAAAGGAAAAGCAGGTATTTTCACAAGGTTTATTATTCCTTTTTCGTATTCTGTCATGAACCGATAAGCACCTGTAAAAGTGCGGGCTTGCTCCCGTCACAGCAACCAATGGGGGATTTTCCAAGTCCATGCTGCAATGGTGTAAAACGTGGCAAGTCCGAACTGCCATGGTATGAGACGGGGCAGCTCCACGTTTTTACAGGAATAACATGGGGTGTTGTCTTTTATTTGTGTAAAATTAGATTACTGTTTTTCTGGTGTCTGTTTTCAGAGCTTCCAGAGAAAAATGCGCCATGTTTCAGCGTCCAAAATTCGTCCGAATGAGCAGAAAATTTTAAACGTGTTGCGTTTAACATCTGATGACAGTGCGACTTGGGCTTAAAGGCCGTACGATAGAAGCCCAATCGCAAGACGACGAAGTCTTAATCACACTGCCATTCGATATTCAATCGCAGATGATAAAACTGATGTTACAAAGGATTGTTTTGTTAAAAGGCTGATAGTCAGCTTTCTATGAATTTGTGTAAATTTCACGAATTTCGGACTAAGGGATTTTTCTTTTTGAATACGCGAAGCATGGAGGGGCGTTTGTAAAGAAAAGTATTGATATTTGTTCAAGGTATGTTCCCCTTGCCGAACCTCCTTTACCAAAGGAGTCCGCCTACTTTCATATGCTGACGCGTTTCTTTGCAGAGTTACCCTGCATCCCGAGGAGGCTGGCTGGCTCTGAGTGCTTTTTGCTAATCTTTTTGGAGGAGGGCTGTGCTTTGTGGCACGGATATTAATAAGGTTTTTGCACATTGTTCTTGGATTTTCATATTGACACAATTGTAGTCGGAATGTCAGCACGATAAGTTTCTTGCTTTTTTCTTCAAGTTTTGCCTTGATGTTGCAGAAACTTCGATCGTTTTCAGCAAAAGGTTGTCAATAGGCTTGACGCAGGTCAATCGGGTTGACAAATATCAATAAAACAGGCTTTTCAGAGGGTTCTAAGCCGCTATTGTTTGCGCACACAATGGTTCTTCCTATCTTTGCAATGTCTTAAGGAAAAAGATAGTATTCATACGATAACTGCCACAAGTGGTGGCAAAAAGGATAACAAGTAAAATTAAAGAAAGGAAAAGATTATGACAGGATTAACATTTATTACATTGGCGATTGTTGCTTTCGTTGCTGCTTCAGGGTTAGCACTCGTTATGGACAACATGGTTGAGGGTAGGAAGTAAAGCCCTCTTGTTTGAAACAGCGAAGCACTTGGTGCTCATTATATATACTAAGGAGACTGAAATCGATAGACTTCAGTCTCCTTTTTTCATTCCTGCTGTTATTAGTCGAACCTCCTTGGTTTACTTCCACATATAGTTCTGTGTGCAGTTGATCCATGCAATCTTGTCTTCTATTTGCAGCATGAACTTGCCTTCTTCCAAATGCCACATACCATCGGTGCCCACAAACGCAAGGTCGCGTGCCTTGGTGGTTTGGCTTACGGTTTGGGTTTCGCCAGGTTTGAGGTTTATTTTGGTGAAAGCACGCAGGCGATGCACTTCGGGAACGAGACTGGCATGCTGGTCGCGCGAGAAAAGAAGCACGCTCACTTTGCCTTCGCGGTTTCCCGTATTGCTGACATCTACCGTAACAGTGATGTCATCGTTGGGGGCAAAGTCGGTCTTGTTCACTTTCAAATTGCCAAAACTGAACGTGGTATAGCTCTTGCCATAACCGAAAGGCCACTGCACATCGACGAGCGCATTGTAATCGTAAGCTCCCTCCATCGTGCCGCTTTCCTCGCTGGCGCGGTAATCGTAGGTGGTCAAGGCTGCGCTGTATCGGGGGTAAGTGTAGGGCAAGCGAGCCGAGAAATTGTCATTGCCTGCGAGCAGACGGGCCAAGGCATCGGCTCCGTATTCGCCCGGAATGAGAATGTTGACGACGGCCGATGCCAAGGGCTCGATATCGGCAATAATGCGTGGACGACCCTCGTTGAGAATGAGTATAATCTTCTTGCCGGTCTTGGCCAGTGCCTTAACCAAGTTGCGTTGGTTCTCACTCAGTACCAAATCGTTAAGGTTTCCGGGCGTCTCACAATAGGAATTTTCGCCTACACATGCCAAGATAACGTCTGCTTGGTCGGCGGCTTTCACAGCCTTTTCAATCTCAGGAGTGTTCTCTTCCCAATATTTCCCCTTCATATTATACGTCACCCCCGGCTCGTAAATCACGTTGTTTTTGCCGAATTGCTGTTGCATAGCCTCCAAAATGGTGTTTTTGTCCTGTGCAAAGTTATCGGCATCGCCCTGCCATGTGTAGGTCCATCCACCGTCGAGTGGGCGCATGGTGTTGGCATTGGGACCGGTAACAAGTATTTTCAGACCACCTTTCAACGGCAGAATGTTGTCCTCATTCTTCAGTAACACCTGCGTTTCCACGGCAGCATCTTCTGATAATTGAGCGTATTCCTTGGCTCCAAACTTAGGATAGTCTTTCAGTTTCGTGTTGGGTACATCGAAAAGTCCAAGACGGAATTTCATTCTTAAAACCCTGCGCACGGCATCGTCAATACGGCTCATAGGTACTTTTCCGTCGTTTACAGCCTCTTTCAGGAGGGTGCAAAATTCAAGGTCGTAGGGTTCCATAGCCATGTCTATGCCAGCATTGATGGCTTTCACGATAGCATCTTTCTTGTCTTTGGCCACCTTTTCTCGGGTATAGAGATTGTTGATGTCGGCCCAGTCGGTCACAATCACCCCGTCAAATCCCAACTCATCTTTCAGCACATCGGTAAGATAGTGCTTGTTCATGTGCATTGGAATGCCATTGACCGAAGCCGAATTGACCATTACACTCAGTGCACCGGCTTCCACTCCGGCCTTGAATGGTGCGAGGTGTTTTTCCCGAATCTCGAAGTCGGGAATATAAGCAGGCGTCCGATCCTTACCCGTTCGGGGTGCGCCGTAGCCCATATAGTGTTTCAGCGATACTGCGATATGATGCCTGTCAATGTGGTTTTTGTCCGTGCCTTGAAAGCCCTCGACAGCTGCCTTGCACATCTCACTGCTCAGATAACAGTCTTCTCCGTAGTTCTCCCAAACGCGTGGCCATCGTGGGTCACGACTCAAGTCAACCGTTGGCGAGTATGTCCAGGGGCAGTTCCCTGCACGGGTTTCGTAAGCCGTTATAGAGGTGGCCCTTCTCACTAAGTCTCTATTGAACGAAGCGGCCATGTTGATGTTCTGCGGAAAGATAGTTCCGCCCAACGTGTACGTCGTTCCATGATTCTGGTCAAGGCCGTAAACACATGGTATGCCCATGGTTTTCATCGAATGGTCTTGTATGACAGCGATGACCTTGTTCCAATTTTCAGGCGTTAATGCCTTCCCCGGCGTGTTGAGGATAGAACCTACTTTGTATTGGTCTATGGCTTTTTTCACTTTGGCTTCCTCAACAACAAATTCGTCACCCTGCCAGCTTCCGAGAATGTCGATAGCCATTTCGGCCATCTGTCCCACTTTTTCGTCTATGCTCATCTTATCCATTATTGCATTGATTTTGATCTCAATGTTCGGGTCTTTTTGAGCACATGCGTTCAAGGGACATATTGCAGCTGCTAACGATAGTACCGATACTGCTGATAAAAACTTATTTTTAATTTTCATATTAGATTAGGTATGAGTTGTTATTTCATGTTCGTGGCCTGTGCAAAAAGTCCGATGGTGAAAGCAACATCTATGATATAGAACCTTTTCAAATCGCTATAGCCAGGAATTTTGACATGCTGAGACAGCTTGTTGATGTCCGCCTTACAGACCGATGGTGGCATGATATCTTCTGTTGATAAACGGATTATGCAGCAAAAAATTACAAACAGATGATGCTAATTTAATGTTATATGCTAAACAACAGTTTGCCAATATGTGTATTGTAGTTTATTTTTCGTATTTTTGCGACATCAAAACAAGCATTTGTCATGAACAAGGTTAAGCCCAAAAAGCATTTAGGACAGCATTTTCTAATAGACTTGAATATTGCCAAGCGCATCGCCGACACGGTGGATGCCTGTCCGGAGATACCCGTGTTGGAGATTGGTCCGGGCATGGGGGTGCTGACACAATATCTTGTCGAGAAGCCGCGCGAGGTGAAAGCCGTGGAAATAGATTCGGAGAGCGTGGCCTACTTGTACGAGCATTTCCCCAAGTTGAGGGATAATATCATCGGTGCGGACTTTCTGAAGATGAATCTCAACGAGGTGTTTGGCGGTCGGCAGTTTGTGCTTACGGGTAACTATCCTTACGATATCTCGTCGCAGATATTCTTCAAAATGCTCGAATACAAGGACTTGATACCATGTTGCACGGGCATGATTCAGCGTGAAGTGGCATTGCGTATGGCCTCTGCGCCGGGTAGCAAAGCGTATGGAATACTCAGCGTGCTTGTCCAGGCATGGTATGATGTTGAATATCTGTTTACGGTAAGCGAGGGTGTTTTTAATCCGCCACCAAAGGTGAAGAGTGCTGTTATCCGCATGACACGCAACGCGGTGACCGATCTTGGTTGTGATGAGGCTTTGTTCAAGCGTGTGGTGAAGACGGTGTTCAATCAGCGCCGGAAGATGCTGCGTGTGTCGCTGAGGCAGCTAATCTCCAAAAAAACGGTGCCATCTCCTGATTTTTTTACTCATGATATCATGACCATGCGTCCCGAACAGCTTACCATTCAGCAGTTTGTGGAACTGACGAATATGGTGGATAAGGAGTTGGGAGCAATGAGTTAGGTTTCGGAAATGAATAAAATGGAAGAAAAATACAAACTGCTTGTTGAACAGATTGAGGCGTTGACAGAGGGTGAAGCCGATGTAACGGCTGTGCTGGCGAATGTGAGTGCGGCTTTGCACGATACTTTTCCGGAGCGCTTTTTCTGGGTAGGTTTCTATATGGTCAATGGTAATGAACTGCTGTTGGGGCCGTTTCAGGGACCTGTGGCCTGTTATCGTATAGGCTATGAAAAGGGAGTTTGTGGGACGGCATGGCAACGGGGCGAAACAGTTGTTGTGCCCGACGTAGAGCTGTTTCCCGGTCATATTGCTTGTAGTAGCCTGTCGAGGTCGGAGATTGTGGCGCCCATTAGAGGCAAAGATGGCAGTGTGAAAGGTGTGATAGATATAGATAGCCGCAATGTGGATGCCTTTGACAAAACCGACCAACAATATTTGGAGCAGATTGCAGCATTGTTGTCTCGACAGTTGGACATGTAGCTTGTGAGATGACGCGTGTTTTTTGGATAAATTATTGCAATATCAGAAAATTATTGTTATTTTTGTAAATAGGAATTATAATACAGTATAAATATGTTAGACGTAAATCAAACCCTGAAGAGCGCCGAAGACAAGATGAAGAGTGGCGCCAAGTATTTGGAAGAGGAGTTGGCTCGTGTCCGTGCCGGTCGTGCCAATGTTGCTATTGTAGACGGCGTTCGTGTCAATGCGTATGGCGAGTCGGTTCCGTTGAACCAGGTCGCAACCGTGTCTATTGCTGATGCCCGTACCATTACGATTCGTCCATGGGATCGCAAGCAGATTGCTGATGTCGAGAAAGGTATCATGGACAGTAATGTAGGAATTACGCCCGAGAATAACGGCGAAATGGTGATACTGCATCTGCCACAGCCCACGGAAGAGCGCCGTAAGGAGCTTGTGAAGCAGTGTAATAAGATTGGCGAGCAGGCCAAGGTGCAGATTCGTAACATCCGTTCCGAATACAAAGATAAGTTGAAGAAGGCTGTCAAGGACGGTTTGTCGGAGGATGTTGGCAAGGATGCAGAAAATGATTTGCAGAAGCTCCACGATAAGTATATCAAGATAGTAGATGCTGCATTGGATGCCAAGCAAGAGGAAATCATGAC
>CAYVGR010000136.1:0-7050 GCA_964450065.1 uncultured Prevotella sp.
GCTGCAAGTTGGGTCTCTGCATCACAGACTGCTAACGATAACGACGATTGTGGTTTTGTCTTTACATCAAGCACTATTTCCTTATCAGGCCAAATAGTAGAGTCTTTCATGGTCACCATGACGTCATGATATTGGTTGTGCGGAAAATTAAACACCATACGGCTGCAAAGCATGTCGCCTTCCGTGTTTACCAATGCCAGTTGCGAGCACCCGTCCGGCATGTCTCTCCGGAGTAGTGGTGATTTCACAGCACTTGCCTTTCCATGGTGTATAAGCAATGTCACTGTTTGTTGTTTCCTAAGGTCGGTGGTTGAATTAGTGGTCCATGTTATGCTGTCTTGTTTTGTAGCATCAACCGTTATGGTGTAACCTGAGTCGACAGCATCAGGTAGATTAAAATTCTTGGTTCCTCCATCCGGCATCGTCAACTGCAAACTTGCTTTCTTGTTATTTGGAATATAGGAAAACACACCGCGACCTTCATGCAATGTTGCTACCCGATCGGTCTTTCTTCCATTATCAATCAACCATCCTTGGGCATCGACGGGCTTACCTCTGCCATCGGTAACTTCAAAGGCAACTTTGCATTTCAGGCTCTTGATTAGTTCACCACCTTCTGGGAAAAAATGCACAAAATAGCGTGCAGAGTCACCCACAACGGCGTCTTGTTCTTTTGTGCCAGTGGCGTATGACGGTTGTGCAGAAATTCTTTTCTCCGAATAATCACCTTCATGTGTCGGCTTTTTAAATACAGGTATGACTCTTGAAAACACAAAATCCTCACCCCAGTTAAGCATGTAGCGCGTATAAGCCCTCACCTGGTAGAATCCGGATTGGACGTAACGGCTCATCAGAAACTGACCGTTTGCCTGTCCGTCTTCTACAAGGCTCTTTTCTGTCTCCACTACTTGTCCAGACGGGTCTACAAGGTCTACATACAGCACACGACTCAGACTGCCAAGGCTGTCATTGTCTGTACGAAGCAAATAAGCCTTCCACCATATTATTTCATTCAGATAATAAGCAGTGTTGTCTAAATGAAGAAACACTTTTTCCTGTGGATAACGTGTGTTAAATTGATTGACTGCTTCTGCTTCATGCTTGCCTATACTCACTTGAGAAAAGCAATATATCGGAAAAATACACAACAAGAGTTGTAATATTCTGCTTGCACTTTTCATTGCTAAAATATTTATATTCTTACACAGTTGCCACTGATATCGCATATAGATATTCCAATACGATAATTTAAAATCATTTGTTGGAAGTTATATTTCCAATATATTCCATCATTCGAATAATCACGAATTTTTAAGTAGACTTTTTGTTCTCCGTTTGACATATAAAAATCTCCATCATACAATTGTATTGGCGATCTGGCTGTAACTGCTGTTATTGCAGTCTGGTTTATTATACATAATCTGAAG
This sequence comes from uncultured Prevotella sp., assembly GCA_964450065.1. Lineage (GTDB taxonomy): Bacteria > Bacteroidota > Bacteroidia > Bacteroidales > Bacteroidaceae > Prevotella. Next base: position 1,428 of record CAYVGR010000136.1, read on the forward strand.
TCAAAGAATATTCCATTTATCATTACAGTTATGAATTCTGTGCGCGGGCTGTAGTCATAACCATTGTGACCATCATCACTGTTAGATACTGGTAATGAAGTATCTGGAGGAAATATCTGCGAACTTGGCAAAAATGAAAAGACTCCAGAGAAATATGACCACCAATCAAATTCGCTAGAATAATCTGGGAAAGAAACCTTGCTTTGATCTTTTCCAACATAACCAAGATTTTCAACAAATCCTCCTTCCCAAGTATTATTAAAATACATAGCTAAATATTCACCCAAAGAATATGGATTGCCTTCAGTTCCTCTATCTCCATTGTTTGATGCACTAAGGCGAGCTTCATCATCATTTTTTATAAAACGTATGACTTCATTTTCATTTGGTTTGTACTTTTCGATTTTCATAACTTTAAATTTTAATTAGTTAAACGTTCGTATACATAGATATTTTCTATCTTTTTTGAATGTCTTCGGAAAAATCCTGTTGCAAAGTCATTTTCAACAAATTTTTTCTTATGAAGTCTTTCTGTCAACATTTTAATTTTATTATCTTGCAAAGAGTTATCGTAAGCAACTACTACTGCAACTCTTGCAAGCTCTATTATGTTATATATAGCTTTTTTATACGCACTCATATCTGAAATATATTGCAAAACATTTATACAAATTACCAATCCGTAATCTTCGATAGGATCTATATCTTCTATACGAGCACATTGACAAGGTTTATCACCTTTTGGCAGTAGAATGTTCGATAGAGAAGGAGTATACGGATTTGAATCAATACCTGTAGCAAAAATACCAAGACGACGAAATGCTGCAACATACATTCCGGCACCACATCCTATATCCAATATTTCATAACATGGTTTCAAATTACAATAAACATATATAGCCTCTACAAACCCAGGGTCATATATAAAATCATTAAAAGAATTAACCTCCCAAGGGTCTTTATTCATTATCATCCGTTCATTACTTTTTAGCAAGTATTTGTCAATGAGTGGTATAAGCTCCTTGCTATATGGACTAACAATCTTTCTAGCAAATATATCCTCTGATTCTGCCAACAAGTGCATATGCTCCTCCCCTAAATTTGCTGGAGAATTTCCATTCTCATTGTGCCACCTTATGAAGCGATAATTTTTATTAATTACTTTTCGAGAATCGCATAAATTAAGGATGATAGTCAAAAAATAGGTTTCCTCAGGTGCAAATGTAAATTTTAGCCTGCGATAAAATGATGGATGTTCTTTCGTATAATCTATGATTGTTTGCACCGTAGTTCGAGTGATTGAAAACCACTGTGAACCGCAGTAGATCCTTTCAAACTGAATCGGCATTCCTCTATTTATATGAAGTTTCCTTTGTAGCTTTATCCAACATGTGGTCTTACGATGAAGTTCGTCACGGTTATCAGCATAATCGTAAGGGAAAAAATATTGATAACGATAGTATGACTCCAAATCTGTACCTACTGGTTTTATTCTGCCAAACCCGATATAATCATATTTGCTATTTCTTTCAAAGAAATCTAAAAAAAAACTCAAAGGTTTTATGGGATAATCATGTCCACTAATAACATGAAATGTCTGGGCATTGCTGTTTTTATAAGCCTGCTGGAGCATATACATCTGAGTCTTAAGTATGCTAAAACCTCCCCAATATACCTTGAACTTTTGACATAAAGTTTTAACCTGTGGATTCGATTTTAATCGTTCTATTTCACTATTCTTTAATTTTCTTTTTTTATCAATATGTATAAATACATCACAGTCACGGCTAAAATATTCAACCAGATGTATGAGCTGGTCAATATCGTTGTGAGCTAATATTATAACAGCTTGTTTCATATTTTATACTTATACCACATTAAGACTAAACACTCTCATTTCACAAAACAGCCAACAGCTGATTAATCTCTCTGCCAAAAAGGACATGGCCCTACATTGATAATCAACATTGTCATATCGAAAATCTTTTCGTGCCTTCTCCATATATAATTCTGGAGACATGTGTAATTGATGTTTCATGTCAAAGGAAAAGAGTATAGGGAAGAGAAAATTGCAAAGTCGAGTAAAATCATTCCAATTCATAAGAAAACAGCAGAACGGTATGAATATATTGCTACTGATCAAATATCTAGAATATTTATTATCTTTGCCATATTTGTCATTAAGAATATCAATAATGTCATAAAAGTCTTGATAATTATGAGCTCCCTTATAGTGCCCCATAACATTAAGATTTTTATTAATGGCTAACACCTGGCAACTGCCCTGGTCTAAATCAAGTATGCGACCAAACTGTCTTCTATAGTGACAAAATCCAACAACTTTGCTTTTGATATTATTTTTCCATACCCAATAAATGGTCACTATTTCAGAGTAAAACTTATTAAGGTGATTAATATTTTTACCTTCTATGTTTATATCATTACCCTTATAGAGATGTATAACATCTGAATCGTGCAAATGATACTGCTCTATTTGCAAGTCATTATGATAAGTTTGCCAAATTATTAAATCTTTCATATCATCCACTCAAATTATCAAGTTACATTAATGTTTTGAAATAGTCTATTGTTCTTGTTAGACCAAGATTTAATGAAATTTTAGGTTGCCATCCTCCCAACAACATAATTGCACGAGTTATGTCAGGACGTCTTCTTATGGGATCATTCTCTGGAAGTGTACCGTAAGTGATTTTTGAAGAAGAGTTTGTCAATGATAATATCATTTTTGACAAACTATTTATACTTATCTCATCTGTATTACCTACATTCACTATACCAGCCTTACATTCCTCATAATTCATCATTCTAACAAGAGCCTCTATCAGATCGTCAATGTACAGAAATGAACGAGTCTGTGATCCGTCACCATTAATGTTAAGAGGTTTACCCTTCAGTGCATTCATAATAAAAGTTGAAACTACTCTGCCGTCATCCTCCCGCATCAAAGGTCCATAAGTGTTAAATATACGTACAATCCTTGTATCAACATCATATATCTTATTATAGTCACAAAATAACGTCTCCGCTCCTCGCTTTCCCTCATCATAACAGCTACGTGGCCCATTGGGGTTTACATTACCAAAATAACTTTCACTCTGAGGGTTTTCCTTGGGATCTCCATAAACCTCACTCGTAGAAGCTAATAATATACGAGAATTTTTCTTTCTTGCTAGCTCTAAAGCATTCATACTGCCAACAACACTTGTCTTGAATGTCTTAATTGGGTCTTTCTGATACTGTACTGGTGATGCAGGGCATGCAAGATTATAAATCTCATCTATATTACCTTCTATATTAAAAGGATTAATAATATCATGTTCGATAAACTCAAAGAAATCTTCAGTAAGTAACACTTCGATATTGGATATTTGTCCTGTAGCAAAATTATCTACGCAGATAACTTCCTTACCTTCTACAAGCAATCTATGACACAGATGTGTACCAATAAATCCTGCTCCACCTAATACCAACACTCTCTTTCTTTGTTGATCAAATATGTTAGTCTTATTATTTATCATAAATAGAGGTTTCATGTAAGAGAATTTATGATGCCTTCATAATAATGCTATGTAAATATATTAAAAAAGAACAATACAAATGGGAAAATTAACATTATTTCAGATGTTTAACACTATTGGGTAACTACTCAGTTCTCCACCGGGGTCTTTCCCTGAGCAAAACGAAAATAACATTTTCATCCCTGCGCTACAGATTCACCTGAACGTAGTTATCTTTGCACCGGCAAGTAAGTAGTCCATAATTGGCAATGTACTTTCGAGTCCAATATTCAGTTTGGTTCCGTCAGCACGTAGAGTAATAATTGGTCGTTGGAGACCTTATAGAAGAGTACATGTTTTAGGCATCGGACTTGCCGTTTTACAATCACAGGATATGGCACGTAAGGCAGAGAAGGAAAGAACGAGGGATGGCTTGAAGCTGAAGATAGTCAATCCCAATGCGGCAGGCATAGACATCGCCTATGGTGAGATGCAAGTCTGCGTACCCGAGGACCGTGATGGCGATAACAACCGCTGTTTCGGCAGTTTCACATGCGACTACGAGGAGATTGCATCATGGCTCAAGGCCTGCGGCATCACCACAGTGGCGATGGAGTCGACAGGTTCCTACTGGGCAGGCCTGTATTTCTTCCTTGAGGAGAAAGGTTTTGATGTCCTGCTGGCCAATGCGAAGGACGTCTCCGGCAAGAAAACGGACGAGGCGGATGCCGAGTGGATAATGCTCATGCACAGCTATGGGCTGCTGAAGCCGAGTTTCCACCCCGATGCCTCAGCCCGTGGCATCCGTGAGCTTGCCCGCCATCGTGACAACATGCTCCGCAGTGCCGGCAAGGAAGTCCAGCACATGCAGAAGTCGCTTGTGTTGATGAACATCAAGGTGGATACCGTCATCAGCGACATCCTCGGCAAATCGGGCAAAGCCATCATAGAGGCAATTCTGGACGGCAACCATGATCCCAAGTCGCTTGCCCAGCTGGCCGACCCGCGCTGCAAGGCCGGCAAGGAAACAATAGAGAGATCGCTCGAAGGCACCTGGGATGTTGTTCATCTCTTTGAACTCAAGCAGTCCTATGATCTCTACAAGTACATCCACACCCAGATAGCCGACTGCGAGGCGGAGATGGACAGGCTTTTGGACGAATACACGGATGGATGCGGCACGGACATGCAAGGCTATGTGGCGACAAACAAGCGGGTGGCCAAAAAGAATGCCATATCCTTTGACGCGGAAAAGCATGCATTCTCCATGTGGGGAGTGAATGCCATGGAGATACCGGGCATGAGTCTTGGGGCGCTGGCAGTCCTGATGGGGGAACTGGGAAGCGGTTGCACAGAAAAGTTCACGTCGGCCAAGAGTTTCTGCAAGTGGTGCAACCTGGTACCGAACAACAAGATCTCAGGCGGCAAACTTCTCTCGAGCAAGGTGCCGAAGCAGAAGAGCAGAGTCGGACAGGTGTTTAGGCTATGCGCCAACTCGGTGAAAAATGTCAAGACGGGACTTGGTGTATATTTCAGGAGGCAGAAGTCCAAAGGAGGCCATCTGCAAGCTATTGTAGCGACTGCGAATAAGATTGCCAGGATATTCTATACAATGGTAGTGAGCAAGAACCATTATGACGAGAGCAAGGTCGGACTTGATGAAAAGGAACTTCTTCAAAGGAAAATTGCTTTGGCACAAAGAACACTGGACAGACTCAATCTCAAGCTCTCTGTATCGCAAGGATGATAAATGTTATATAGAAGCAATTGATCAAGGCTATGTCATCTTCCTACAATGATAGAAAAGTATTCATGTCATTAGTTGTGATTGATTAAAGCATGCGTCCTTTCTAAAACAGTAAAATATAATTACCGTTTTTGGCTCATTATTTTCGAGACATATAGAGAAAAATGCGCCATCTTTTTTCGGTACGACCGAAACAAGTACGACCAAAAATTGTAAGGTTGTTGCGATTGGTGCTTTATCATAGCACGGTTAAGCCTTGGTGACAGCGTGGAAGAGCTCTGATCGCACGGCGTTTAGGGTCTCCACGTCATGCCATTCGATATTCAATCGCAGGTGAGGAAATAGGAAATAAAAGACT
>CAYVGR010000137.1:0-7009 GCA_964450065.1 uncultured Prevotella sp.
GAAATAGAACTTAAATAGAACTTTTTTTTGTGTAAACTTTTGAGGGCTATTACAAGACGGGTGTGACTCGATAGGGAAAAGCCAGTGGCTGTAAAATAAGATTACTGTTTTTCGATGATTGTTTTTGGAGTATCCAGAGAAAAATGCGCCATGCTTTGACCGATGTTTTTGGTCTGCGAAATGGGAAAATTTTAAGGACGGTGCGTTTACTGTTTTATCGCAGTGCGTTTTGGCTTTGATTGTCGTGCGAGTGAGCCTTAAACACTGTGCGTTTAGGGCTTTGTCGTCTTGCCATTCGATATCTAATCGCGAGTGATAAAATTGAACTCACGAGGATAGTTTTGTTAAACGGTTGGTTATCAAGTAATTGTAAAAGGTTTCAAATTTCGCGAATTTCGGGCGTAAGCAAAGAAAATTTCAAATACGCGAAGTATGGAAGGGTGTTTGTAAAAAAAAATGTGAATTTTATAATGTATAATAGTCAATATACAATTGACAATTGGCTAACGCGTTGTTGGTCTGTAATTGTATGATCAACGCGTTAGCCAATTTTGAATTTTGACTTTTGAATTACGAATTGCAGTAGCGTTCGGCTTCCAAGGCAGCCTTACATCCGGTTCCGGCAGCCACTACGGCCTGCCGATAGGTAGGGTCGGCACAGTCGCCGGCAGCATAGACACCTTCGATGTTGGTGCGTGGAGTGTCGCCCTGTACCTTGATGTATCCTGTTTCGTCCATGTCGAGTTTACCCTTGAAAATGGCGGTATTAGGTGTGTGTCCAATGGCCAAGAAGAAGCCATCGATGGGCAGGTCGTAGAATTTCTCGTCGGCCTCGCCCTTGCGATGGACGAGATGCGCGCCTTCGACACCATTCTCGCCATAGAGTCCCACGGCATTGGTTTCGAAGAGAATTTCGATTTTGGGGTTTTTCTTCACGCGCTGCTGCATGATGTCGGAAGCCCGCAAGTAAGGCTTGCGGACAATCATATAAACCTTGGAGCAGAGTCCGGCAAGGTAGGTTGCCTCCTCGCAGGCTGTGTCTCCGCCGCCCACTACGGCCACTACCTTCTTGCGATAGAAGAAACCGTCGCATGTGGCGCAGGCACTAACACCCTGTCCGTTGTATTTTTTCTCGTCGGGCAGGCCGAGATATTTGGCAGATGCGCCTGTGGCAATGATGATGGTATCGGCCTCAACCTGATCGCCGCGGTCGGTAGTTACGGTATAGGGCTTCTTGCTAAGATCCACCTCTGTGATTATGCCGTCGCGTATGTCGGCACCAAAGCGTTCGGCCTGCTGGCGAAACTCCATCATCATCTGATTGGCGTCTACGCCCTCGGGGTAGCCGGGATAGTTTTCCACGATGGTGGTCTGGGTGAGTTGTCCACCGGTTTGCAAACCACAATATAAAATGGGGCTAAGATTGGCTCGGCCGGCATAAAGTGCAGCCGTGTAGCCTGCAGGACCGCTGCCAATAATCAAACACTTTGTATGTTCCATAATTTTTGTCTCTTTCTCTCCATGGGGAGAGTTATTTTTAAATGATTATACCTTGTTTTTGTATGGTCAATAACAAGTAATGTGCCAAAGTGGGGTGTGGGAACGGATGAATTTTTAGCCTGGTGTTCCCTGCATGCCAAACAGAATGCTGCGGAGGTGAACCCATGAGGGAGGGTGGGGAAGACTGTGCCCAACCCTTATTCTGCAAGCAGAGCCTCGATGTCGGCGCAGATGTTTTCCATCTTTTCCGTTGGCTCATAGCGTTTGACAACCTGTCCTTTCTTGTTGATGAGGAATTTGGTGAAGTTCCATTTGATGTCGGCGGATTCCTTGTAGTTGGGGTCGGCCTCTGAAAGTAGCTTGTCGAGGACGGGTGTTAGTTTGTGGCTTTCGTCCCAACCGGCAAATCCTTTCTGCTCCTTGAGAAATTTATAGAGGGGGTCGGCATCGTCGCCATTGACTTTAATCTTTTTGAATCGTGGGAATTCTGTGCCGTAAGTGAGTTTGCAGAACTTGTGGATGGACGCGTCGGTGCCCGGTGCCTGCTGACCGAACTGATTGCAGGGGAAGTCTAAAATCTCAAAGCCCTGTGCGTGATATTTTTGATACATTTGTTCCAATTCCGTGTAGGTGGGAGTGAATCCACATTTGGTTGCTGTGTTTACAATAAGAAGCACTTCTCTGGCATACTCTTTTAGTGATACGTCTTTACCTTTTCTGTCTTTTACAGAGAATTCGTAAACAGTTCTCATGTCTTAGTATTCTAATATTGATATTGATGTTTACGCAAATTTAATAAAAAAGATTGGAGAAAGCGGGAGAGCATTTAATGATTTTCGGAGAATTAAACTTATTTAGGGTTTTCCCTTTAAAGGTTAGGGAATTCCAGCGCAGGAATATACATTTTATATTTGCAGGTAGATGGAAATAGTTTATATTTGCAATATACAAAAGATTATAAACGAAAAATATAAGGATATGAAAAGACTGACTATGCTTTTAAAACCGGTTCTGTTGGCGGTGCTGACATTGGCTCTTGTCTCTTGTGATGACGATCCGTATATTGCCGATTCTCTTGCGGGGACGTGGAAAGGCAAGATGTATGTATCGTCAGTGTATGACGGATATACCTACGATGCGACCTACTCGGAATTGTGTTTCAATCAGGATCCCTATTCCTACAGTTCGGGAACGGGTTATTGGGTGGACCACTATGCGGGCAGTGCGCCGTATGAATACCAACCATACGGAGTGGACGGTTAGAAATGGGGTGATTAGTATTTATTTGATAGAGGAGGGCACTACCGTTCAGATTGCAAACTACCATTTGAGTGACGGTTACTTTGTGGGAACTATTTACTATGGGGACGATCGGGTGGACTTTAAATTAAGGCACACATCATCGCCTAACTGGGGAGGCTATCATTATGGATTCGATATTTACTACAACGCCAAGATGAACACGAATGCAACCCGTGGTGTGGACAGCAATAACGTGGTGGAGAGACCTTACAGAATAATAAGAAAATAGTAGGAGGATATGAGTATGAAAAAGATTTCGACAAAGCTTTTTGCCATCCTGTTGGTGGCCGTTCCGATGCTTTTTGCAAGTTGTGACAGTGATCCGTGGTATTATGACTATTGGGATGATGACTGGACATGGGGTAATGATTATCATCATCGCCCGGACGATGGTCATGTGAACGATGAGGATTTCCTTGTTTCCATGGCTCGAACGTTGGCCGGCCAATGGCGCGGTGACATGATGGCGTACGAGATTGACAACGCGGGGAATGCGATAGACAGTATCTATTATAAAACGGATATAGAGTTTAAGCAATATAACAGTCAAAGTATTTCGGGGACGGGAACGCAGTATGATTTTCATCCCGATACCGAGGAACTGGAGTTGCAGAGGGATTTCACATGGTATATAGACCCTAAATCGGGCGATATCTATATGACTTACAAGGAAAAGGACAGCGAGGGAGTTGTGCGAGACTATGTGATGGTTGTGGCCTATGATGACCTAAACTTGAATCGTCGCACGTTTACCGGTTATCTTTGGGCTACAGACGGACATGAAGTTGATGATTTCTGGTTCGATCGCTACACGGAAACGCGTGCATCGGTCAAGAAGAATGTGAAGAAGATAAAGTTTGTGATGAAATAATAAAGAATCCCCGCTCTGAACATTTGGATTGTAGAGCGGGGATTATTATATCTTTTTAGATAGAGCGGGTAGAGTTGTTTGGCTTATCCGGACGCTGCAAATGGGAGTTATAATCCCCACGAAAGCGACGATCCAAAGCTCTTTTCTACTTCGTCCTCAATGGCATCGGGTAGGTTGCAGAAGAAGTCTATGCCTGTCCTTTGTTCCAGTTCGTCTATGCTGATGGCATATTGTGACAGGTTGTTTCCTTTGTCGTTGACGTTGGAGACTTGGTCGGTCCATATTCCAAGGGCGGTGTATTTGCCATTGGTCAAGCGCAACAGGGCCATGAAGAAATAGCGAGGCATGATAAGACCGTTATCTAATGTACGGTACACTTTGTTGTATCCACCGTATTTGCCCTCGTCGATAGTGCCTCCCTTGCAGATGTAAAGCGTGTCGCAGGTGCCCGCTATGGTGCGCACTTTCTTCTCCAATATGGCCCAAAGTCCGGCATTGAAAGCGTTGAATTGAGGCTGCATGTTGGTGAGAAAGAAGGTTTGATAGTTCATCTCGAAAGACGAAAGGCGGTCGGCAGAAGGGCAAATGTGTCCGTGGTCTAATTTCTGTCCGTTGTAATAATAAGGGTCCTTGCTCCATTGCATGGATGTGGGGATGAGCGGGTCGTTCGGATATTGGTTGTCGTCGCTGTAATAACGATCGACCTCCGAACGTGCATAATCCTTGTCGAGCACATAACAACTCCATCTCTGCGACTTCTTGACGTAGTCCCATTCGGTGATATAATTGATAATACCATTACTGGTTTTGTGAATCAGAATAGTGTCGGTACCTCTGCGTAGCCGTGGCATTTCGAGTCGCCTATACTCTTTAATGGTTGATGGGTTGGCATTGACGTTAACTCCGGCAGTGGGTGGTGTGATGGGCTTTACAACCTCTTCTGTGTCGGTGTTATCGCCACACGACATGAAGATAAACAATCCAAACAGAAGGATGAAAGGCTTATTCTTCATTGCTTCATGGGTGTTATAGGTTGGATAAAATAAGGAAAGTGCGATAGAACGCATATGCAACTACGTTCGACCGCACTTTTACTAATTTCGTGTATACAGTGAAATGTATGTTGAGTATTACTTCTTTAACTTACCGTAACGGTTCATGAAGCGGTCAACGCGACCTGCCGTGTCAACCAGTTTCTTCTTACCGGTATAGAATGGATGAGAACTGCTTGAGATTTCAAGCTTTACTACTGGGTAAGTTTCGCCTTCAAATTCTACTGTCTCACTGGTCTTGCATGTAGACTTTGACAGGAACATATCGCCGTTGGACATATCCTTGAATACGACGGGGCGATAGTTTTCGGGATGAATACCTTTTTTCATTTTAATATTTATTGTTTTATGAATAATGTCTCCGCTAAATATATAGCGGCTGCAAAATTACGAAGAATTCTGCATGCCGCCAAATATTTCAAAGACTATTTGCCCTTTTACTTTGCGTAGGTGATGGTGATAGTCTGTACACGCAACTGAACGCCCCCCTTATTCTCAGAATGACTATTCGTGTAAGTAGCATTGTTGCCATCGAACACAACAGTCTGTGTGGCATTTCCTACATAGTTCGTACCATTGTAAGAGTCGCATGTGAAGACGATTTTGGCAATTTTGGCTTTGCCTGCAAACGCAATGGTGTTGTTGGCATAGAGACGCACACCCTTGGTTGCGGAGTAGAATTTTGGAGAATTGGTTGTGTTGCTGCCTGCACCGAAAGTGATGGTGGAACCGTCAGAGAGGGAGTAGGTCGTGGCATCGGTGGCATTTTCCTGCCCAATGGTGTTGAGGTCGATGGTAGCTGTTGTCTCTCCTGCTGTAACCGCAGAGTTGAGAATAGTTACCGTTGTGCCACTAATAGTCACGTTCTTGTCATCCCCACCGGACTCTCCGCCGGTGTTTTCGAACTCGGTTTTGCCGTTAACGGATATGAGTTTGTTGCCTTGTGCCATTTCCGGAGTGTTGCCGAAGTAGTTGAGCAGCTTGCCACAGACAACAACTTTATCACCTTCCTTGAGCTGGTCGGCTGCGGTGAACTTATCTCCATTGAAAGCATAGCCGCGGAAAATTTTGAAGGAAGGAGTTGACGAACCTTCATCAGCAATCTCGTAAGTAGCATTACCGAAAGAGCCTGTGTCAATGGATGGTGTCCCTACAATGGTTCCTGCTACATATACGTCATTTTCTGATGTACCGTCTTTGGGAAGTGCCTTGGTCAACTCAAGCGCCTTGGCCACATTGTATGGAGACGCTTCGGTTCCTTCACCGGCAGGCTTTGTTGTATTCTCCCCACCGGTGTTTCCACCCGTATTGTCGCCCTTGTTGCCATTGATGGAAACAATTTTGGCACCCTGCTTGGTTTCAAAAGTCCCGTTGTAGTTGGTCAATTCACCATATACAACCACCGTATCGTTTACTGCAATCTCATTGCCCGTTTTGAACTTCTGTCCATTCAACCCAAAGCTGCGATAGATTAGGAATGTGGTCTTACCGCCCTTGGTGTCACTAATAGAGAATGTGGCGTTGCCAAACTGGTTGGTGTCTATTTCCTTGACATTGGTAATAATACCTTTTATATATACCATGTCGGAGGTTTGTTCTCCGGCTTTGATAATCTCCAGCACCCTTGCTACATTATAGGGTGAGGCTTCTGTCCCGTCACCGGCAGGCTCTACTTTTGTGGCTCCACCCTCGTGATAGTTCGTGTCGAATGGCGCGGGAACATCTTCGCAGCTTGTGAATGCCAGAGCCATAATGGCCAAGACAAACGCTGATTTGATAATCTTTTTCATCTTGTATTCTTGTTTTTGTTATTTTACTTCTTCAACATCATCCAATGTACGGATAATGATTTCCCATGTATTGTTGAAACGTTTCATGATACCCGTCACGTTCACCTTGCCGGTAGGCAGTGCATTGGCGGCAAAGTCAGCGTAATTGCTGGTATAAAGCATGATGAGACTGTTGCTGTATTCATTGAAATACACACTCTTGGAGCCTGCGCCACCTCCTGCGTTGGCATAAGTGGTTGTGCCGTCAGCTCCCTTGAAGCTCACATTCTTCAATGTTACGAGTTTCCCATCATACACATTTCCATATCGGTTGACAGTCATCGACTTGTCGAACTCAATGGGTTCTATGGTCTTAGAGGCTCCCGTCAGCTTGAAATGCTGAGCCCAAAGCGAACGAGCCATACGGCTTACATAATTTTGCCCACGCGAATTGGTATAGGGAGTTCCTATTTCTGCTTGCTTGCCATAATTGCCAACGTATAGATCTTTGAGGT
>CAYVGR010000138.1:0-7008 GCA_964450065.1 uncultured Prevotella sp.
GCCTTCATCAGGCCCCGCTTGAGCAGTCTCTTGCTGTGCTTGAACCAGTCGAACAGCACTAAGTCCTCGGCGCGATGTTTTGACGGGCGACGTTTGTTCTTCACCATGAAATCCTTGTACGCCTGCCACTTCTGGTTCCACAGGTCATCTTGTTTAACATGATTATGCTTGGATTTTGATAAGCTTGATGATTCGATAACATCTCCGGTAGGTTTCTTTCTTTTATGACCGCCTACATTCGGTTTTTGAGGATAGTTCCTCCCGATCTCATCTATCTTCAAGAGCAGCTTCTCCAACTCGGTTTTTCTGCTTTCTTTCAAACGGTCTGCAGCCAACAGCTTTCTCTGCCTTAATAGCCATTGATACAGTTGTAAGTCGCTATTATCCGTTGGTATTTTTTTGTTGTCGTCAAGGTATTTCGAATACCTGTCACGCATCTCAAACCATCTTCGCTCCCAAGCACCCACATGAACTTCTGTTCCGTTATCTGCGTTCAGAACTCCATTTCTGCCATTCTGATTAGGGACGCCCTCCGTATGTTTTGACACGTGATTGATTACATTCTCGTTCCTGTACTGTTTTATACTCTGAAGGAGCTGGTCAAAAGCGTGTTTCTCTTGATCGGTGAGTTTGTTATTAGAGAAGTCGTCATTAGCCTTAAAGAACCATTTGGTAATTTCCATTTCCTCTTTTATCTCCATCAACGGAGGACGTTCCAATCGGTTGCAGAAATCTACATACATCTTACAGGCGTCAAAGAAGCTCACCTTTCTATCATCATTGACTTCGCTTCCGGAAATATTGTTTTCACTTCCTAAGAAAGCCAACCTTTGTATATTCGTCTCTCGATTAAAAACATAAAACCGATAGGTATCGCCTTCATCGGTGAGTTTTAAGAAAGAAGGCACAAGTTCCTGGTACAGTAATCCGTTATCTAATTTAGACCTGTTATTACTGTATCAAACATATAGACTTCTTTCCTTATAGCGTTCGTGTACTGGTCTGCGGCCGTTCTCTCTCAAGAACTCCGCATACCTACGCCATGAATTACGCCATCTGGAACCCGTCGGTTTCTTAAGTGGTTCCGTCATTAATAATCAGTTCTTGAAAATGTCAAAAGCTCGTAACCATTCTTATGGGAGCATTCCGTCATCTTATACACTACTTCACTTCCGTTTGACAGTGTAAGGAAAAGCGAGCGCGGTCGTTCTCCTGCCAAACTTTTACCTGGTAAGATCTTATACCAAGCGTTTACATACTCTTCATTTACGCGCGAGCAAATGTAAGCCTTCACGATTTTGCCTTCACGCCAATCGTTGAAAATACGTGGCAACCCCGAATATCGTTTGACCTGAACATGTATCTCCTTGTCGTTTTCAACGATCTCTTTCAATGCATTGTAATACGTTCCATTCTTATCTTCTATCTCATGCTGGCTATTGGAAGGGTAAAACAATATGTCGTGCACCGCCTTTGCGTCAAAGTAGTAATGGGGATGAATATATCCTACTTCGATGCCTCTGTGTGTCATTTCATAAGCCAACAATCTACGATTTCGCTGGCTCATTCGCTTTATCTTCTGCCAAATCTCCTCGTAAGTCATCACAATATTTTAGTGTCTGTTTTTGTCAATGGAGCGAATTGTCAACTTGGGTATCCATAGCAGGTTCTCGGCAGGTGATAACCAAAAGAACTGGGTGATATGACGCACCGCCCTCATCCCTGTCTCTACGGAATGTTTCCATCCTCCTTGCTGCTCCTTACGACCATACTTGCCAAAGTTACCATATCTCAGCACGATGGTCATGATCTTATCCACATATCTTTTATCTGATTCTGCAAGGGAGTAGGGGAAGCAAGTGGCATCCATACCGAGTACTTCTATCAGAACAGCCCCGAAAGCCTTAAAAGCCCTCAGTAAGCCAAGTTTGTTAAGCTTTGCCGTTAACTCTGGCACTACTATCTCCTTATGCTTTGCCTCAAAGAACATCATCCAGTCGATAAACTGACGCAAGGCTATACCTTCTTTAAGGAAATGATGGTAAATGTGTACAAACAGATAAATAGCATTAAGAGTTGGGGGCAACGTTGGCACTTGCACGCCATTGATTTCTACATGGTCAAGTACGTCATCGAAATAACATTCTATCAGTTCATCCCAATAGCGTTGTTTGTTGCCACTTGCAAACACTGCTGTATGATAGTGCATCTCAAAGGGAATACCATCTTTTGTAAACTCCCAGTGTTGGCCAGAATGGTCGTCGGTCATCGAGACTTCTTTCTCCAATAAAGACTTTGCCCGTGACCAATCCTTTTTGAACACGTAAAAATCTACATCACCACTCGTTCGCATCTCAGGAGTTGGATAGTACGAAGCTATGGTTTGTCCCTTAAATACAAAGAAGCCGATGCCGTTGCCAAGCATGTACTTTGTCAACTTTACAACGGCCTCGTCTGTCTTAACATTCCGTCGGACAATCTTCGTATAATTGCCCATCCAATCCATGACATCATCCTCAGAAGGCTTATTGGAAATATCTCCGAGCCTTTGAATTCCCTGCCAATAGATACCGACGATGGTTTGTTTCTTGGCAAAAGCTAAAAGCTCTTGCCAAGAAATTTTAGAGAGACTTGCTGGTACGTTATCTGTTGGATGCAGGCACCAACGTAGAAATTCTATGTCAAAAAAATTATTCATCTTAGATTGTATGCTACAACAGACAGTCTTTGTCGTTGTCCTTGAACCAGTCCTTTAGAGCCTCTTCAAAAGTCCACTTAAACTGGTAACCACAGTTTTTCAACTTTGATCCACAGATATTTGTGGAAATCTGAAGCTTACGCACACGAGCTGGGCATATCCCCATCGGAGCTCCTAATGCTCCGATTATTGCAGCTGTTGGCATGATCAGCCAATTAGGTAAATCAGGAATCCAAGTCTTTAATCCTGTAACCTGCTTCATAGATTCACAAATATGTTGTATGGTGTAAGCTGGCTCATAGCAGCAGTTGTAGAGCTCCACTCCATGAGGATGTTGTTCTACACGATACATCATAAATCGAACGAGCTCTTTCACATAGATACATGCCTTGATTGTGTCCTTACGACCAGGATAGGCCATCTTGCGTCCACGTATTGCCCAATAAAGCCGTGTAAAATTACCATTCTCGCCCTTGCCGAACACCACTCCCGGACGGCAGATTGTCAACTGGCGGTTGTCCTTGTCGCGTGCCTGCCAAATTGCGTGAATCTTCTCAGCTACAAGCTTCGAAATTCCGTATGCTGTATTTGGCGTCGGCAGTGTCGTTTCAAACTTCTCGTCCTCAGCCGCACCGTATGGAGCGATGGATGAAGTGAATACAATCCGACGGATACCATACTTCTCAGCGAATGCCGTCACGTTCTCCGCACCAAGGATATTCGTCTCGAAATAGTCATGGTCGGGATAACCCGGTGTGCGGTGAACGGCGGCGAAGTTGAAGATGATGTCATCGGGAGTTGGAGTAAACGGCAGGTTCTCTATCGGTTTCCGTACATCACACTCCACGAATGTCGATGGCAGTGCCTCTCCATTCTTCAACGCCTTGTGGTATTCCGCATGTCCAGGCAACGGCAGTGGTGTGCAGGGCTTGACAATGTCAAGGTTGTAAATACTTGCCTCAGGATGAAGCTCGTGGATTAACTTTGTAAGATGTGTACCAATGAAGCCGGTACCGCCTGTAATGATATAGTTCATAATCACTTTATACTTGAAACGTTGATGTAAATGTTCTCGAGATCTTTGATTCGCTTGTCAATGAGGAAATGTTGCTCAAAGTACTGCTTGGATTGTTGCCCCATCTGCTGCATAAGCTCTTCATTCTCAAGAAGCTCATTGCAATGTTCGGCAAAAGTCCCAGTCTCTAATGGAAGCAGGTAACCATTGCACCTATCCTTCACACAATCCTTGTTCCCTATGACATCGCTCGCAACAATAGGTTTGCCCAACGCCATCGCCTCAAGCACGGCTATTGGCAGACCCTCGTAGAGCGAGGTCGTCACGTAAAACAAAGACTTGCTTACATATCCAAGCGTTTCCTCATGGCTGCACCATGGAATCAGTTTCATCACGTCCTGCAACTGGTATTTGTCTATCAGTGCCTGCATACTGTCGAGCATCGGAGAATAATACCCAACGCCAACCAAAAGGAATCTTACGTCTGGATGCTTCTCGTGGATAAGCCTCATAGCTTCCACCATCAGCAAAGGATTCTTTTGATATGACGGTCTGCCTACAGAAATGATGAATCTCGAGTCCTCCCTCACGCCCTCCGGAATCTTAATATCTGATTCCTTAACTTCGGGAATAGCATTCGGCCATGCGAAAGCCCTGTCCTCAGAATAAGGGATAGTCTTTATTCCCAGTTCCCTCTCACTCTCTGAACAGGCAAGAAGGCGGCTGTTGAGCTTGGCTATTCTCTCCAACAGGAGATAAACCATTCGCTTCTTGCCGCTGTTAGTTGAGAGGAAGGAGAAAGCGTGAGGTGTATAAAGTGATTTTGTTCTTGTCAGAAAAGCCGCAAATCTTCCGATGACACTGCCTTTAGCACTATGACAGTGTACCAAGTCGGGCTTTTCCTTTCTGATGATTTTTATTGTCTGCCACAGAGCCTTCAAGTCCTTTATCGGGTTCAAAGCCCTGTACAGGCAGATGTGATAGTTCTTTACTTCCTTACTGTGCCTAATGTAAGGTTTGTTATTATCGTCCGCGCCATTGACAATGACAAACTCGAATCTGTCATCCGCATAAGCAACAGTATTTCGCACATACGTGTCAATGCCGCTTTTGAGGTTTCCAACATGCAGTATCTTCATGCTGCCCTCCTTTCTTCATTATAGTGGAAGGCAACAGACACTATCAGAGCCTTATTTTGTTTTGCCCTCCCCACGGTGATTAATTTGTTAAACATGTCTATATGTTGATTTATTACGCGATTAATATCATATTTCTTTACTACTTTTTGCAGTGCTTTACCTCTCATTTCCATTGCCTCCTTAGGGTGTTTGTGAAGCCACAGCAGCTTGTCAGCAGCTTGTTCAGCGTTGTCGACATCAACTAAGAAACCGTCAACGCCATCGTCCACAAGACTTGGTATAGCATCAGTCCTGGTTGCCACTACATTCTTCTCCGCAGCCATATACTCAACTATGGCAAGACCAAAGCCTTCCCAACGGGAAAGAAGCATAGCTACATCAAAAGTCTTCAAATAGCTGTAAGGCATGTCAGTCCATCCAGTCACGACAAGATTGAGCCCATGTCCCCTTGAAAATTCCTCAATCTCCTCACGCTGCTCGCCATCACCGACAATAATGAATGCGGAGTTTGGTATCTCTTTATGAATTAGCTCTGCAGCCCAAATGAATACATCAGGTGCTTTCTGAGCAGACAGCCTGCCTACCATGCCGACCACAAATGCGTCATCAGAGATTCCAAGCTCGGACCGTTTCACCGGAACAGCTGACCGTACTGCATCAATGTCTATTCCATTTGGAATAAGTTCTAACTTGTCTTCCTTTGAAATGTGATTTTTCATTGCGGACTTAAGCTCGGCCTCTGATATACAAACAATCCTATCTGTCAAATGGGCAAATATCTGCTCCATCTTTCTAAAGGCCATTAACTTCTTGGCTGATGTGTTTCGCATATTGAACGCCCATCCGTGAGGATTGTACACCACCTTACAATGCATTCCGATAGCGGCTAACCGGCCAAACACCCCAGCAAAGCTGCTGTGGCAATAAACTATATCAGGGTTTGAAGCTTTTATATCCCTACGTACCTGCTTAATAATCTTTATTACGGCTAAAGGATTGAATGTCTGCCGCATGTCCGTAACATAACAAGCTTCCGCGCTATCCTTCAGTTTTTCGAGATTAACAGAGTGAGAGCAAACTATGGTCTGTTCGAATCCTTTTTTCGTCAGCCGAGATGCAAGCATCTCAAGGTATCGTTCAACGCCACCGGCACATTCGACTATATGTGTTAACTTCATAAAGCTTTCATTTAAATAGTTTTCTAGACAAAGATTCTGTACTCTCGGATAAAACTTGGGAATCTTTATTCTGAACTACATAACCCTCTTGTTGCCGAACTACCTCTGGCTTTACATTGATAATTGGGCAGACCTTTTCACATAGATGGCAATTGATGCACTTTTTCTTGTCCACTGTAGGATAACGAAATCCTTCATTATCCTCATTCATTGATATGCATTGCTTTGGACATACATTTTCGCATGCCCAGCAGCCACAACAATCTTTCTTGTCTTTAATTTCTATCATCTCGTTTGGCTTTTGACGACCCGCAAAGCCAAACAAGATAATTATCTATACCCTTTTGATATTCTTTATCGTGGCTTTGGCAAGTCTCTTTATTATGGAATATAACCCTAACTTGCAAGTAATGGTTCGGAAATATTTTTCCGCCATAGTTCTCTTCGTAATGGGGAAAAATTCTTGTAATGGATTACCCCCCCCCGTTTGTTGAAAATCCGAAATCTGGCTGAAAAACGATCTCCGCTTGGGATTTTTCTTGACCGAGTGGAACATTTCTTTAACACCACAAACAGCCTTGTCAACAGGTATCTCCATAATCAAGGCTTCACCTTTTAAACTCTCAATAATATGAAGTCCCTTATCTGTGTTTACTAAAAGTCTTGTAACTCCTTTATCATTGTCAAAGTCCTTTGAGAACTTGTAAACATCAAAGCAATCCCAAATAGAGAAGTCGGTAAGATGATGTTGCTTTTTGAACTTACAATCATAACAGCTCGGACGAACATTTATATCAGAGAAAAAAGACCTTAAATACACATCTGTATCTACCCCTTCCCGATAGACTTGTTTCCCATTCTTATAAACACTCATTTGAGAGTATTTATAACCAAAAGGCGATTTGTCTCTGAATCTGATATTATTTACTCAAGTTTCGGATTTAGACTTTGAGGTTGAATTTATTGCATAAAAAAGGC
>CAYVGR010000139.1:0-6991 GCA_964450065.1 uncultured Prevotella sp.
AATGACAGTGATAACGGTCGTTATTTGTTATCTGACCATCACCATCAAGATCGGCATATAGTCCCTCAATAGGTCGGCCGGTCTCTTGGTCATAGAGTTGCTTATAAAGATAGAAAGCGTACGGAGCATGGTCTGTTGAGAACACTTGCATCTGATAGGCGTCTATCCAAGGACCTACTTCTGTGTCAGGACTTGGGGCACCAGGGGTGAGTGTCAGATTTTTGATGCGGACACGTTGCCATGCGGCATTCGCAGTTACATTCCAAGACCAATCCTTGTTGCCTATGAGGTGGGCGGTGAGAGCTAATTCAAGACCTTTTGAATCAACATTACCCACATTTTCAAGCATCAACTTATCAAAGTTGGTACCGGCTGGAACAGGTACCGTAGCAAGAAGATTCTCTGTCTTACGGGTATAATAGTCTATCGTGAAAGTAAATCTATTCTCCAACAAGGCTATATCTATACCGTAGTTCCATGATTTTGTGGTTTCCCACTTAAGATCCGGATTATAAGCTTCCGGACGATAGGTATATATAGGATTTCCGCCAAACATATACTGTGCACCATCAAGACCGGGAGTATATACCGGAATATAGCCATAGTTTGATATTCCGTCCTGCTGACCGGTAACACCGTAGGAAGCGCGTAATTTGAGGTCATTAATCCAGTCGCGATACGGCTCAAAAAAGTTCTCCTGCGAAACACGCCAAGCAAGTGCTATGGATGGGAAAGTACCCCATCGGTTGTCTTTTGAGAAACGAGATGAGCCATCACGACGCACGGTTGCAGTCAAAAGGTAACGATTCATTAAGGTATAGTTCAAACGACCATAGTATGATATGAGCGAGTGCCTTTGATCTGTTGCAGCTGAGGTTGATTGCTGTACACCTTCCGCATTAAGAACCGCATAAAAGGGGCTTGTGTTTTTCCAATACTGATAATCATAACCGAAGGTTGCATCAATGTTTGAACTGATTACATCGAAATCGCGGTTATAGTTTGCATACACCGTTAGAAGACGGTTGTAGTTTTTTTGAGGTCCATACTTGTAATTACGTCCACCCGTCGTATAATACGAAATTGCTTCTTTGGGAACAACGACATGACCTTCTCCTTTTGACCAATCATAACCTCCTGTAGCATGAAGTCTGAGCCCCCTGACCCAACGAATGTTCCAATCAATATCAATGTTGCCTATTGCACGATAGACATCGGAAGTAGATTTATATTGATTTAGACGACCCAACGCATTGGCAACAGCACCCGTAACCGGAAGCCCATTGACATCAACAGCCTCATTGTAACCGCCAAAGGCATCATTTTCTGAGTACACCGGTATTGTCGGATTCAGTGTAGCACCTCCCCAAATAGCATCGGTGTCGGCAAAACGATTCTTTGAATATGTTCCTTTCAGGCTGAATTGGAAACGCAGCTCATCCCTGAAGAAAGAAGGTGTGAGATTAAGGTTTCCGGTGAATCGCTTCGCATTATCCGTTTTTAGAATACCATCTTGGTAATATGCACCAGCAGATACTCGGAAAGGAAGCCATGACACAGCTCGTCCTGAAACGCTCAAGCTATTATCCGTCCCGAACGCTGTCTGATAAATTTCGTCATTCCAATCAGTCCGACTATTACCAAGAAGCGACTTCTGGCGGTCTACACCAAGTTCATTTACGATTCCGATAAATTCGCCGGTAGATAGCATATCCGACGTCTTGGTCTTTGTAGAAATCGAGTTTGTAGTTTGGAAAGACACTTTTATGCCGTCTCCCTTACCTTTTTTCGTAGTAATAATTATGACACCATTGGACGCACGCGACCCATAAATCGCAGTTGATGAAGCGTCCTTCAAGATGGTCATGCTTTCGATATCATTGGGGTTTATAAGACTTAAGAAATTCCCACTACCGCTGACAGAGCCACCAACCTCCATAGGAACACCGTCAAGGACTATCAGAGGATCATTCGAGGCATTGAGTGATGCGCCACCTCGAACACGAATAGTAGAGCCGGATGTTGGCGATCCGCCACCATTAACAATCTGCACACCGGCTATTTTGCCATTTACAAGTTCTTCCGGAGAAGAAACCATACCTTTATTAAAATCCTTTTCGCTTACGGTTGAAACGGATCCTGTAAGGTCATCTTTTTTACGAACACCGTAACCGATGACTACGATCTCATCAAGAACTTCGCTGTTAGCCTTCATAGTTACATCAATAACATCTGACGCAATATCAATCACAAGATTGCTGTAACCCATATAAGAAAACACGAGCTGTTTCGCTGATGTGGGAATTTTGAGGACATAGTGTCCATCAAGATCGGTAGACGCTCCAATAGACTTACCTATAACTTTAACCGTAGCACCTATGAGCGGCTCGCCGGTTTCATCGATGACAGTACCAGTAACTGTCCTTTGAGTTTGGGCATAAGCCGAAACTGGTAAAAGGAGAATTGAGAATAGGACTCCCAATAACCAACTCCTTATTTCGACATGGCCAATTGCTTTGTTCATTAGAAATACATAAGTTATTTATTTTGAAAAATTTAAGGTATTCAAACGGTATTAGTCATTTCCAAAAGCATATAATAATCTACTTCTCCTATCAAAATGCTCCTGTTGTTTTTGCAAATTTACTATATTGTCACATACAGGCATTCTATTTATCGGACAATTGATGCAACAAATAGGACTAACAGACAGTAAATCGGCAAACCAGCTTCTATTTGTCCTTTTTATTACCTATAGTCTCATCGTCAGATTGGTATTGGCTTGGCGTGACTCCAAAATGGTCCTGAAAACATTTTGAAAAATATGAGGGAGTTTTGAACCCAACCATATAACTGATTTCTGCCACTGTAAAACGATGTTGGCTAAGGAGGACAGCTGCTTTCTGAAGCCTCACGCTCCGAATATAGTTCAATGGAGCAGTCCCAATATATTTTTTGATTAGACGATATAACTGTTTGTTTGAAATACCACTTTTCTCACAAAGCAAGTTTACATTCAAGTTAGGGTCTGATATATTCTCTTCTATAATCTTCGCTATTTTTGCAAGAGACTTTTCATTAACCGATTCAGCCTCTATCGGCTTAGCTTCCGCTTCTGTAATAATCTCTATTCTAACTTTTTCCTTTATATCTGTTCTTGATTTCAATAATTGTCCTATACGTCCAAGCAGTGCGGCAGGCTCAAACGGCTTTGTCATAAACACATCAACACCCAACTTAATGCTTTCATTCTCAGTTTTGTTGTCAGATTTGGCCGTCAACATGATTATTGGTGTTGATGACAGCCAAGGATGTTGTTTCATGCGCTTAACCATTTCAAGACCACTCATTATTGGCATCATCTCATCCACAATAATAAGGTCTGGGACAAATGATGCTGCAATGGCAAGTCCGGAACGTCCATTTTCTGCTGTAAGGCATGTATAATCATTTTTGAGAACGTCCATAATAAATGTAGAAATTTGTATATTGTCTTCTACAATCAGTATTTTGAATCTGTTATTATCTTCAGTGGAATTATCCTGTCGAGAAACAGGTAAAACTTTTTCAGAAACAGGCAAAGTCACGACAAAGGAGGTCCCCTGTCCTTCCTTACTATATAAATTGATATTGCCTTTCATAAGTTCTATATACTTCTTTATAAGGTATAATCCAAGTCCGGTGCCCTCATGCAGTTTTGATGTTGACGGGGCGCGGAACATTCTCTGAAATACCAGAGACTGATCGATATCAGCAATACCGACACCATCATCAGAAACTACAATTTCGACTTCGTTGTTCTTGGAGCTGATACCTACTGAAATGGTTGCGCCCTCATCTGAATATTTGCAGGCATTTGATAATAGATTAGTTATCACTGACTCAAACTTCACAGCATCAGCCTCGATTAGTAATTGTGGGCATGAAGAATGAAATATGATTCTTTTTTGAGGGTTGTTCTCTCGAAAGACCTCAAAGACACTCTTGCAGAATTCAACAACATCAAAGGTAGATATAATCAAAAGATTTTCGGTAGCATCTTCAAGCTGTTGCAGTTCAAGAGTCCGGTGAATCATATTGTTCAATCTGACGGCATTGTCATAAATAGTCTCAAGATTTTTCTTGGTGTTTGGATCCTTAGCCTTTTCTTTCATAAGGCTAACCGGTCCCAGAATCATTGATAATGGCGTTTTTAAATCATGTGAAATAGTTGACAGAAAGGAGAGTTTCTTTTCAACATTTTCTAATGCGGTCTGACGCTCCTGCTCTTGGAATGAACGGATATTTCGCTTTCGCGTGTACCATACAATCCAGTAAACAATGGTTAGCGCGACTAATACATATAAGCAGATTGCCCACCAGGACAGTAATAGCGGAGGACTTACTTTAATGGGGATTGTGACAGGCTCGATAGGAGCACCTACCGTTTTGACCAATAGAGTATAATCACCCATCTTCAAATCTGAAAATGATATGGTGTTAGCACCTTCCGGCATCACAACCCACCCACCTATTGTGTCATTGGGTGAGTCAGCTAATTTATACATATATCGCTGTACGGCCTCAGGAGAATAGTTCAACGTGCTGACAACAAGCGTTACGTCTCCCCCGTAAGGTATTTTCAACCCCTTTGTCCCGTCTTTTATATCCGACAAATCAAACAATCCACTTCCTCTATCCTTTAGGACCATCTTGATAGACTTAAAATCAAATCCGTTTTCGGTAATGGATTTATCAACCTCAAGAATTTCATCTGTACCGCCGAGATAAACTTTACTGCTTACAACATCTTCATAAACAGCAGTGTATGACTTTTGAGGTATTGGCAATAGCATCGCGCTCAACGAATGTCCGTCAATTTTCCATACATTGCTTTGGGTAGAGACCCACATATCATCACCCACCTTTCCCAATGCTAAAATTGTTTCATCACTGTTGGTGTATGGAAATTTAACTGTTTTATAGGTATCATCTTCATTGAAAACAATTACTCCACCTTTATATGCACACCATATACGACCAAGTCTGTCAATAGAAATATTTGTGGGATACCCATTTGTAAGATCAAATATATTGAACCTATGTAAAGACTTGGTTTTAGGATTAAACTTTGTGAGTGTATCGTCTCGAAACAAGAGTATCCACAAGTTGCCTCTAAAATCTCTTACTATATCATTTACAAAATTATTTGCCAAAGCCTTATCACCGGAAAGCTTCATCTCTGCATTAAGGGAAAAATCTGATACAACAGTTCCGCCCTTACCATCTAATTTGGATTTGTTTATAAAATGGAGACCGTTCAGAAAGCTGCCCGTGCAAAAATAATCTCCATCTTCTATAAGAGCATACACCCAGTTTGAGTTGTGTTCTTTATTGACATCTACAATATGAAATACATCAAAATCATTGGATTTACTGTTATATCGGTTGATCCCGGCATCTGTCGCAAACCATATACGTTTCTCGCTATCCTCAAGCATAGAACGAACTCGATTGTGGGACAATGAATTAGGAATGTTCGAATGACGATACCATGTTGGTGTCGCATCATCGGATAATTTGATCACGCCATTGGTTCCGGCAAACCATAAGTTGTTTCTACTATCCCTTCGGATTACATGAATTTCATTCCCTTCACCGGAATGAGCCAAGGTGCTGAGCTTTATTGTTCTTATAGAATTTGAATTCGAGGCTATGGAAAACCCTCTCTCATGTCCTGTCCACACATTGAATTGTGGATCCGCATAAATACACCATATTTCGTTATCTGCCAAACTCAACTCCATTCTTGAATCATGTCGATAATGCTTAATGGTATCCTTATACATATCGAACACACCGTTGTCTGTGCCGATTAATATATGCCCATTATGACCTCTTGACAGGCTCTTGATATTATTGTTCCCTATATTTATGATTTCTTTCCAATCTTCACGAGTTGGAGTATATTTATACAAGAACCCTTCTCCTCCAATATATATACTCTCCCCATTCTCAGATTCGAGAAGGCTATTTACAAAAAAAGAGCCGGGAGTCGAAATATCCTTTCTCACATTTACAGGATAAAACGATTTTGAGTTGCTATTCCAGCGAGCTAATCCGTTATAAGTGCCGGCATAAAGAATGCCACGGCTATCTCGCATTAATGAGTACACTGATTTATGAGGAAGTCCATCAGAAAGATCAATAAGTCTTTTATTTTTGAAATCAAGTTGATAGATTCCGTTTAAGCTACCAATCCAAAGAGCGTTATCGACAAGCAGTAAAGTTCGGATTTCCTTTGGAGTCACTGATAGATATGGACTTACAGTTCCTGACAAATAATCGTATATCAACAGTCCATTATTACTTCCCAAAAACAATTTATTATCTTTCTCAATTATTGAATATATTTGAGTGCCGAACAATTCATTTTCTCCAACCGGGTGTGTCGTAACTCCATCATAAAAATACAATCCACTGTTAGTCCCAAGCCACATTATTCCCCTACTATCGTTAAAAAGGCTGAATACCGCAGTCTTTTTCCCATTTACCGATACATTTTTCCACGATAATTCAAGTTCGGGTAACTGAGGGGAAGATGATGCGTAAAATGATAAGCTGACTACTAACAATGAGACAACCAGTATATGTAGTTTTAATGATTTGTTTCTTAGCATCATATATTCCTATAATATTTATTGCAAAGTTACTAAATTTTAAGGTAGTAGGAGTAATACACAGACTATATACTATATGACAAATTGGACTATTGATGCAACATATTAGACTTAAAGACAACCCCTTCCTGTCTGACCCTTACATAAATAAATGTCAAACTATAAGTATTGAGTATAGCCCGGCTTATTGGAAAACGAAAATAAATATGAGGCGACATCTGCTTATTTCTGCTTTCCCCCTTGTTGGCAAGGGAGATGAGGTGCCTATTGTCGTTTTATATTGATATTAATGAGCAACTCCTATCCGCTGATAGCGTTTTACACGTTATATA
>CAYVGR010000140.1:0-6950 GCA_964450065.1 uncultured Prevotella sp.
GGTACATGATGTTTTCCGTTAAAATACGCAAATATCATTCTATTTTTGTATCTTTGCATCGTAAACATACACCTTTATTTAAACCAGAAAGATTATGATTCTTTTCTTTAAGACTCCCCAAGAGAATATCATTGCCACTGAGATTGACCATCAACCCAGTGAGCAGGAGATGAAAGCTTTGTGCTGGCTCTTTGGCGATGCCACGTTTTTGAAGACCGAAGAGCTGGAAGGCTTCTTTGTTGGGCCACGTCGCGAGATGATTACTCCATGGAGTACGAATGCCGTTGAAATTACCCAGAATATGGGTCTCGATGGCATTTCGCGTATAGAGGAATACTTCCCTGTGCAAAGTGAGAATGCTGACCACGACTCGATGCTGCAGCGTTTGTACAAGGGGCTGGACCAGTTGGTTTTCTCCGTGAACCATAAGCCGGAGCCCATTAAGCGGGTAGACAACCTTGAGCAGTTCAATGAGCAGGAAGGACTGGCCTTGAGTCCGGAAGAAATGAAATATCTCCATAAAATCGAGAAGCAAAACGGGAGACCGCTGACCGACTCTGAGATATTTGGTTTTGCGCAGGTCAACTCTGAGCATTGCCGTCATAAAATTTTCGGAGGAACATTTGTTATAGACGGTGAGGAGCGCGAGTCAAGCCTCTTTGCACTCATCAAGAAAACCACAAAAGAGAACCCAGGCAAAATACTCTCAGCTTATAAGGATAACGTGGCTTTTGCGCAGGGGCCGACCGTGGAGCAGTTTGCCCCAGCCGACCAAAGCACGAGCGACTGGTTCCATGTAAAACCCATTGAGAGTGTTATATCGCTGAAAGCCGAAACCCATAATTTCCCAACGACTGTGGAACCGTTCAACGGTGCCGCTACGGGTACGGGTGGTGAGATTCGCGACCGTATGGGTGGTGGTGTAGGAAGCTGGCCGATTGCGGGAACAGCGGTCTACATGACCAGTTACCCACGTATTGCTTCCACGAACGCTACTCGTGACTGGGAAAAGAATATCGAGCCAAGAAAGTGGTTGTACCAAACACCAGAGCAGATTCTGATTAAGGCCTCTAACGGTGCCAGCGACTTCGGTAATAAATTCGGTCAGCCGCTGATTACAGGGTCGGTGCTTACTTTCGAGTATGAAACATCTTCTGCCGATAGCACAACCTATCCGGATGGCACTTCCCTCTCATCGGAGGAACAAGAGGGGGCTTCGCAGGTTTATGGTTACGACAAAGTCATCATGTTGGCAGGTGGTGTGGGTTATGGCAAGAAGCGAGACTGCCTGAAGAAAGAACCGCAAAAGGGCAACAAGATCGTTGTCGTTGGTGGTGACAACTACCGCATAGGACTGGGCGGAGGATCTGTTTCTTCGGTAGATACGGGACGTTATAGCAGTGGTATCGAACTGAATGCTGTGCAGCGTGCCAATCCGGAGATGCAGAAACGAGCTTACAATTTGGTACGCGCCTTGGTGGAGGATGAGTCTAATCCTGTTGTTTCTGTTCACGACCATGGCTCTGCCGGACACCTTAACTGCCTTTCAGAATTGGTGGAAGAGTGTGGTGGAGAAATCGACATGACAAAGCTTCCTATCGGCGACAAGACGCTCAGTGCTAAGGAAATTATTGCCAACGAGTCGCAGGAGCGCATGGGGCTGCTCATTGACGAGAAACACATAGACCAAGTTCAGAAGATTGCTGAACGCGAACGTGCACCGATCTATGTTGTCGGCGAAACCACGGGTGATGCTCATTTCAGCTTTGTTCAGGGTGACGGCGTGAAGCCATTCGACCTTGACGTAGCCCAGATGTTCGGACATTCGCCCAAGACGGTGATGAAAGACGAAACAGTGGTTCGTCGCTATGAGGACGCAACCTACTCGGTAGACAAGATAGACGAATACCTCAGCAACGTGCTTCAGTTAGAGGCCGTGGCCTGCAAGGACTGGCTCACCAACAAGGTGGACCGTTCGGTAACCGGAAAGGTGGCCCGACAGCAGACCCAAGGACGGATTCAGCTGCCACTTTCCGATTGTGGTGTTGTGGCTCTCGATTACCGTGGTGTGAAAGGTGTTGCTACGGCATTGGGGCATGCTCCGCAGGTGGCTATGGCCAATCCGGCGGCCGGCAGCGTGATGAGCGTGGCCGAAAGCCTTACGAACATTGTGTGGGCTCCCATCGCAACCGATAGTGCTCATCCTTCTCCCGTGAAAAATCTGAACCTCTCGGCCAACTGGATGTGGCCTTGTCGTAGTCAGAAAGGCGAGGATGCGCGTCTTTATGAGGCCGTTCAGGCTTTGTCGGACTTCTGCTGTGACCTTGGCCTGAATGTGCCAACGGGTAAGGATTCGCTTTCCTTGACCCAACAATATCCCGATGGTACAAAGATTATTGCACCGGGAACGGTTATTGTTACCAGTGGTGCGGAGGTGAGCGACGTGAGGAAAACGGTAAGCCCCGTGATGGTGAACGACAAGAATTCATCGCTCTACTATATTGACTTCTCCTTTGACGAGATGCGATTGGGTGGGTCGGCTTTTGCCCAAACGCTTGGCAAGATTGGTAGTGATGTGCCAACGGTGAAAAATTCGGAATACTTTGCTGATTGTTTTAACGCTGTTCAGGACTTGATCAGAAAAGGATGGGTTATGGCCGGACACGACATTTCTGCTGGTGGACTGATAACAACGTTGCTCGAAATGACCTTTGCCAACACTAAAGGTGGTATGCGTGTGAACCTCTATGATCTCGCTACAGAAGAACAGGATATTGTGAAAATGCTATTTGCGGAGAATCCGGGCGTGGTTATTCAAGTTTCCGACCGTCATAAGAAAGACCTCCGCGAGTACTTTGAGACCAACGGGATAGGGTATGCCAAGCTTGCTTATCCTACTCCGTCAGAACGTAAGATTGTGGTTAAGAAGGGCGATTTCGAACACGAGTTTGACATCGATGCCTTGCGTGATGTCTGGTACAAGACCTCCTATTTGCTCGATCGAAACCAAAGTATGAACGGTATGGCCGACAAGCGGTTCTCTAATTATAAACACCAACCACTGGAGCTGAAGTTCCACGAGGCGTTTAAGGGGACTTTTGAATCGATGGGCATTGATCCGGACAGATGGAAGAATAATTCACAATTCACAATTCACAATTCAGAATTGAAAACTCCGAAGGCGGCTATTATTCGCGAGAAGGGTACCAATGGCGAACGCGAGATGGCCTACACCCTCTGGCTTGCGGGCTTCGAGGTGAAGGACGTAATGATGACCGACCTCATCAGCGGGCGCGAAACCCTGGAGGATGTCAATATGATAGTGTTCTGTGGAGGTTTCTCCAATTCCGACGTTCTTGGTTCGGCAAAGGGGTGGGCAGGTGCTTTCCTCTTCAATCCCAAGGCTAAGGAGGCTCTCGATAAGTTCTATGCACGCAAAGATACGTTGAGCCTTGGCATCTGTAACGGATGTCAGCTGATGGTGGAACTCAATCTTATCAATCCTGAACATGAGCACCGTGCTCAAATGTTTCACAACAAGAGCCAAAAGTTCGAGAGTCAGTTCCTCGGCCTGACCATTCCTCAGAACGACAGCGTGATGTTAGGAAGCCTCAGTGGTGATAAACTCGGTATTTGGGTGGCCCATGGAGAAGGCCGGTTCTCGCTGCCAGAATCAGAAGACAAGTATAACGTTGTGGCAAAGTACAGCTATGCCGAGTATCCGGGCAACCCCAATGGAAGCGACTACAATGTGGCCGGCATCTGCTCGGCCGATGGTCGCCACTTGGCCATGATGCCCCATCCGGAACGTGCCGTGCTGCCTTGGCAGAACGCCTATTACCCTGCCGGTCGACGAGCAGACGAGGTGACTCCATGGATGGAAGCCTTTGTCAATGCGCGCAAGTGGGTGGAGGAACGTCTTCAATAAGATCAATTAAAAGGTACGGGAGCTGGGAGGTGCAGACTGACGATGTCCGCAAACCATGATGTGGCATAGGTCTTGTTTTCACCTTTCAGCTTCTCAACCTCTTGGTTTTACAAACAGCAAAACATGTATAGAACCCTTTTCCAGACCTTTTTTAAGATTGGCGCTTTCACCCTTGGTGGTGGATACGCCATGATTCCTATTATAGAAAGTGAGGTTGTGGACAAGCACAAGTGGATTGAAAAGGAAGAGTTTCTCGACCTTATTGCTATTGCCCAGAGCTGTCCCGGGGTTTTTGCTATCAACATCTCCACGTTTGTCGGTTATAAGCTGAAAGGCCGATTGGGGGCGCTCTGCACCTCGCTTGGCGCGGCTCTGCCCTCTTTCCTGATTATTTTGGGCATTGCCATGTTTTTCCACCAATTCATGCATGTGGGATGGGTAGCTGCGATGTTTCGGGGCATCAGACCTGCTGTTGTGGCGCTTATTGCCGTTCCTACTTTCAATTTGGCCAAAAGTGCCCGCATCAACTTGGCCAACTGCTGGATTCCCATCGCTTCCGCCCTGCTCATCTGGGGCTTGCATGTTAACCCCATTTGGATTATCATTGCGGCTGGAGTTGGCGGATATGTGTATGGCAAGGTGTTAAAGTAGTATATATGATATTTCTACAACTTTTTATAACGTTTTTCCAGATTGGTCTCTTCGGTTTCGGAGGGGGATACGGCATGCTCTCCCTGATTCAAACGGAGACCGTGGTGCATCATCATTGGCTGACATCGGCGGAATTTACGAATATTGTGGCTATCTCGCAGATGACACCGGGACCTATCGGAATTAATTCTGCCACCTATTGTGGATACACGGCAATACGCAATGCGGGCTATGACACGTCTTTGGCTATGCTTGGCTCTGCTACTGCCACCTTTGCGTTGGTGCTACCATCTTTTATTCTCATGATTCTCATCAGTAGGATGTTCATGAAGTATATGAAGACCGATGCTGTGCAGAGTGTCTTCTCTGGTTTACGACCCGCTGTAGTAGGCCTGCTTGCTGCGGCAACACTTTTGCTTTGCAATACCGAGAACTTCAACTCACCCATTGTTAATCCCTGGCAATTTTATATTAGCATCGCACTGTTTGTAGCCACGTTTGTTGGAACGATGTGGTTTAAAATTAATCCTATCCGCATGATTTGCTTTGCAGCTCTTGCCGGCCTCGTGCTATTGTATTAAGCATGACGAAAGGGCGGTGAGTCATGAGAGGAATCTGGTATAAGCCATGGAAATCTGATAACCCCTAAAAACCAACACTGTAATATGAAAAGACTAACAGCTTTACTCGTTGTCATTCAGATGACAATAGTTATATCCAATGCCCAAGCTTCTCAGCGGACACCTCGCCTCATAGTGTTCGACACGGACACTCCATTTGTCCACGACCCGGTCATGGCTTTCGAGAACGGCACTTATTACGCCTTTTATACGGGACAGAACATTGGGTATATGACCTCAAAAAATCGCAAGACATGGACTGTTCACCGAGATGGTGTGTTGCGCAATATCCTGGAGTGGACTCATGACAGCGTTCCGGGATTTAAGCGTCATATCTGGGCGCCGGATATTATACAATGGAATGGACGTTGGTGGTTAGCATATAGCTGCTCTACTTTTGGCAAGAACACCTCAGCCATCGGATTGCTTTCGGCTACATCACTCGAGAAAGGAGATTGGAAAGATGAGGGCTGTCTGGTATCGAGCCAAAGTAAAAGAGACAACTGGAATGCTATCGATCCTAATTTTATAGAAGACGAGCAAGGAAACCTCTGGCTCTCATGGGGATCTTTCTGGGATGGCATTCAGCTTGCACCACTTGCCATGAAGTGCACAGAGGGAGGTGAACAATCGCTCCGTCTCTTAGATTATCCGCGTACCATAGCCCGTCGATACTATAAAAACGCTCCCCAGGGTCTCGTTAATCCCACTTCAAAATACGCTGGTTCCAATGCCATTGAGGCTCCTTTCATGATGAAGCATGAAGGTTATTATTATCTCTTTGTGAGCTGGGATTACTGCTGCCGAGGCATGGAGAGCAATTATCGTGTTGTCGTAGGGCGGAGCAAAACGGTGAGTGGCCCCTATATAGACAAGGAAGGCGTACCCATGTATGCTGGTGGTGGCTCGCCTGTTATTGAAGGAGATAAAATAGATTTTGAAGCCATCGGACACAATGCTGCCTATAGTTTCCCCGATGGCGATATCTTTATCAGCCACGGCTATTCCGTGAAGCACAATGGACAATCCATTCTTGTCCAGCGCAACATCAAGTGGATCGATGGTTGGCCGGTGTTGGAATAAAAAGTATGGGATGGGGTTTGAATCAGAACTCCAATATCATCACCCCATAACCTTTCATTGGGATGTCCTTTGTCAGGTCTACTGCTTGTCCGGTCAGAATGTCTTTTGCCGATGTATGCCTGCCAATCACCTCTGCATATCTCTTCACAGTCATGGTGGCTTCGCTTGACTTGCCGTTCAATACGGTAAGTACCGTTTTGCCATTATGTTGGCGGGCAATGACATAGATTCCTCCGTATGGGATAAACTGAGTCTGGCTGCCTTTGGTAATCACATTGTTGTCTTTGCGCCAGTGGAGCACGTTACTTAACCAGTTGAACATCTCGTTCTCGGTCTTGCTGCGTCCCTCCGCTGTGAAGCAGTTGCGCGTGTCATCCGGGAATCCGCCGGGGAAATCCTTGCGCACGTTGCCGTCGGTCACCTCTTTGGTGCCATTCATCAGCACTTCTGTACCATAGTAAAGTTGTGGGGTGCGGTTGATGGTGAGCAACAGTGCGAGAGCCTGCTTCAGCGCGGGCACATCTTGTCCGTTGCCGAGGAATCGGTCGGTGTCGTGGTTTTCGATAAAAGCCATTACCGACGAAGGGTCGGGGTAAAGATAATCATACACCAAACTGTTGTAGATACGGTTGAGTCCTTCCCACCAATCGTCTGTTTCCTCGTTTTTG